>CAZAVT010000021.1:0-18253 GCA_964488395.1 uncultured Burkholderiaceae bacterium
AGATCAACATCACGCTGGCGGGCATTTCCGGCGAGATCGAGATCACGGCCGCGCACGCCAAGCTGGCCGGCCGCGTCACCGTCATCGGCATCAGTGTCGGCTTCACGATGACCTGGAGTTGGGCGGGGCCGCCTGATATTGCTCATCAGGTGGGTGATGTCGTCTACCTGCACATGGGCGACAACCCGGGCCGCTATGGGCCTTCGGTGTACGACAAGGTCACCACCTCGGACTACACGATCAGCCCGATCTGGTCGAACGGTCGACCACTTGCCGGTGCGGTGGCGGTGAGCTCGCTGGGTCAGACCGAGAACTTCTACGGTGTCCGGCGGGTGTACGCTCGCGGCGGCGTCAACCGCGATGCGATCTTCGTCATGTCGGGCGTGGACGCCCAGCTCGATTTTGAGGGCCGAGGCGGTGCCGACAACTTCGTGATCTTGGGGGGCGGCGCGGGCAGCGTGGTGCGCGGTAACGAGGGCAACGACACCTTCCGTTCCGGCGCAGCGCCGGGCATCCGCTTCTTTGGTGACGAGGGCGACGACACCTTCACGGGCGGCACGGGCGGCGCGATCATCGACATGGGGGAGGGCAGCAACCTCATCACCCTGGCGGGTGGCTACAGTGCCATCCGGGTCGCCAACTCGAGCGACACCAGGATCCGTATCGGCGGGGGCACGGCCGACATCAGTACCGACCTGAACGGCTTCCTGGACGTGCGCGGTCGAGGCGCTGCGATCGTGCGGCTCGATCCGATCGATTCCAGCAAGGAACTGGTCCTCAAGTCCGGCGACCTGACGTACGGCGCGAGGACGGTCACCTTCGATTCTGGCGTGTCCCGTTTCGTCATCAACGACACGAACGCGGCCACGCCCTTGCGGGTCGTCATGGCGCCCAATCAGCACTGGGGCAGCACCAGCCTGACCCTGACCACGCCGGGTCTGCTCGATCTCAGCCAGGCCACCCTGAGTGGTAACGACTTCAACCTCGATTCGGTCGGCCTCAAGGGGCAGGCCGGCAATGTCGTGCCGACGCGTCTCAATTCGATCACCCTTGTCAATCGCGGCAGCGGCGTCAATGCCGACATCATCCTGCGTGAGCAGGATAGCCTGACCGTCAACGGGATCGACTCCTATGCGGGTCGGGTCGATGTCGAACTGGCCGCTCGCGAAGCGATGCTGGTGTTGCAGAGCGGTCAGATTCGTACGCGGGGCGGCGGCGGTATCCGCCTGATTGCGGACGATATCGATTTCCGCTCCGGTGTACGCCAGGTTAGCGGCACCGGCACGCTCGAGATCCGCTCGAAGGCAGCTGATCAGAACTATCGGATCGGCGCGGCGGCCCAGACCCGCTACGGCGATGATTTCTCCGTGATGGGCGCCACCGGGTTCATGGAACTCGGCATGCGCGATCTGGCAGCGATCGACCATGGTTTTGCCAGCGTCAGCATCGGTCACCGCTTCAATGATCAGATCCGGATGTTCATCGGCGATGCGCGCGATGCGACCGTTAATCGCTCGTTCTTCGCGGCCCAGTTGCGAAACGATACCCGCTTCATGGGCGACTATGTCCAGGTGCAGGGCGACGTCATTGGCAGCAAGTCGATCTCGGTCGACGCCTATGTGATGGAGGTGCTCCGCTACAACGCGAGCAGCATCACGGGTTCGGCGGCCTCGGGTCTCACCGCGGCGCGACTGCTGATCGACCTCGATGAGCAGTTGGTCCTCAGTGGCTGGCTGCGTGCCCAGACGCTCAACGAGATCCGGGTCACGAACAGCCGGGGAGTCGGCGCGCTGGTCGGCCAGAGCGGTGGCCCGAACAGCGTCTCGACCGACATGGGCAGCGAGATCAGTGTGTCGGAGGACAACGCGGTACTGTCCGTGGTCACCAGCGGTTCGATCTTTGCTGCCGGCAATGTGGTGGCAGGCCGCACGGCCGCTGACGATAGCCCGATCAAGGGGACGGCCGCGCTGATCGATCTGCGCGCGGGCAGCGGGATCAAGCTGTTGCAGGGGTCAGTGGTCGTCGCCCGCTCTCCGCAGGCCCGCGTACAGGTCGACGCGCAGAGCTATCTGCACGTCAACTCCGGCTCAGCGGTGACGGCGGGCGCGCGCTTCGAGTACATCGGCGCTTCGGTGATCCCCTACCTGACGGGTCCGGGCTCTACGCTGTCGTTGCAAACCCGCGGGGAGCTACTGCTCGCGGGTGCGGTCACCTCCGGCGGTCAGATGGCGATCGATTACGGCGAGACCGTCAGCAGCTACGCCGATTACTTCGATACGATCCCTGGTCGGCGACTGGCCTCGATCGCAGGTACCGCGTCCTTGATCAGCGGCATCAACCAGGCGGCCGTTATTCCCGCGCAGGGCGGGACGCGGGCACCGGTCCCGACGGCATTGCTCAACCTCGCGGCATCGTCCAATCTCCCGTTGGACCCGCAGTACGCGACCCTCACCTCGGTGTCGGGTTATCAGCCCTGGTCGGGTTTGACGGAGGCCGAGCAAAAGGCGATCGCTGAATCGGCGGGCTATGCGGTCTACGAAGATGGGGGCGTCTTTAATCGGGATGCCGAGCCAGGCCGGCAGTTCGCGGCAGTCCCCACCATCGGCTACTCCATCAGCTACCAGCGGTCGCAGATCAACTGGGGTTCGGCCGGCTTGCCGGCCGCAGGCGCCAGCTGGGATTCCTTGTCGACCGCTCAAAAAGCAATCGTCGCGACCCACCTCGGTTATGAGCACTACAGCGGCACCATTCTCGTTAACACCGACTCCTCGACCTCACGGTCGAGCAAAAGCTCACCGTGGCGCAGTCGCTCGGCTACAAGGCGGATCTGCTGTTCTTCCGGGCCGATCCGCCGTCCGGGCTTCAGCGGACGATGTCCGAGTTCGTCCTCGGCACGCATTACACCAATACCGCTGTGAACTGGGGCACCGCTGGCGCACCGGCAGGCAATGCCGGATTTGATCAGCTGACCCTCTTACAGCGCCTGCGCGTGGCGGAGCATCTCGGTTATAGCCTCAACAGTCCGCTCGAGTTCTACAGTGACCAGACCGACAACGAGAACAAGACAAGGCTGACGGGCGAGTTGCAGCCCGAGTACGACAACGGCGCCCTCAACTGGGGGCCGGTTGCGGCGCCCGCGTCAGTCGATACGCCGTTCCTGTCGTTGAATGTCGAACAGAAGCTGCGGGTGGCCGATGTCGTCGGCTACCAGGCACTCGACCTGGTCTTCGAAAAGGCCGGGAGCCCGACCTTGCATGGGGGTTTGCGCAATGCCGACACGACCCTTGCCAGCTTTGACTTTGCGTCGCTGAGCAGCGTTCAAAAGGCTCAGGTCGCCCAGGCGATGGGCTACCAGCTCACCGATCCCCGTGGCCTCTACTTCAAGGCTGATGCGCCGCAAGGCCGCCAGACCCTCTTCGCCGGTGAACAGGCAGCCTCGACCGACACGACGATGACCTGGGGCGGTCAGCAGTACGACTACTCAAACCTCGCGATCACCTGGGGCACCGCGACCACGCCGGATGCCCGAGGCGATATCGATAACACGCCTGCCGCAGGTACCGGCTTCGATCAGCTCAACCTGTTGCAGAAGAAGCGAGTTGCCGCTTCTCTGGGCTACCAGGCGACGCTCGGCGGCTTTGGCGAGGTCCTTGGCTGGGCCAAGACCTCCAATCCTCTGGAGGTCCGGACGACCTTTGCCCAAGGCCCAATGCGCGAGACGGTCAATTTCCTGGCCCTCTCGTCGGTGGATCAGTTGCGCGTTGCCCAGGCCCTGGGCTATCAGCTGAGCAATGGGTCTGATCTGGTCTTCCGCAACGATCAGGCGCCGGTTGGCCGTCAGACGCTCTACGGGAGCGCGCAGCCCGACTATGCCAATGGCGCGATCACCTGGGGCGACGAAAAGGTCGAGGACATCCCCAATCAGCCGAACCGTGTCCTCGACAACGCCCCGGCAGCCGGCGCGTCCTTTGCCCAGCTCAACGACTTCCAGAAAACCCGCGTCGCTGACTCCCTGGGTTACGACCCCGTCCGCGATAGCAACGGTGCCATCACCGGTTGGGTCAACCGCAACAACGCCAACGATGTCCGCACCGACTTCGTCCAGGGGCCGACCAAGGCGACCTTCAAGGAAGGCCCCACCCGGCCGACCTTCGTGCAGGGTAAGCCGACCGATTATCGCAACGACAGCATCAACTGGGGGTCGGCCGGTGCACCGGTCAATCCGAACGCCCGCTTCGCCGATCTGACCCTCGCGCAAAAGCGGGCGGTGGCGGATGCGCTGGGCTACACGCTCTACGACGCGCCGTCGATTTCGGTCAAGGCCAACGCACCCCGTGATCGCCAGGTGGTCTTCGGATTTGCCGAGGGTCAGGGCGCGATCTTCGATTACGACCGCGTCGATTGGGGCGATGTCGCTCGTCCGGTGGGCAACGTGGCCTTTGCCGACCTCGAAGACGATCAGCAGTTGCTCGTCGCCGACAGCTTCGGCTACAAACAGTACACGGGTCGCGTGTTCTACAACTCGAGCTTGCCGGTTGACCGAGCCGTGCGTGAGTCGCTCGAGCCAGGCGTCGATTACGGCAACAGCGCGCCCGGTGCGCAGGCCAAGGAAAAGCGCTGGATCCTGTCGGACGGGCTCAATCGCTACATCGTGTACCTGCTGGACGAGTTTGGCGATGGCAAGTCGATGCAGGTCCAGATCCAGGAGCCGCCCGAGCTGTTAGGTCAGCGCGGTTATGGCTTCCTCCTGACCGGCACGATCACCACGCTGCAAGCGGGCCAAGGCCTGACGGTGACGGGCAAGAAAGACGTGATCGTCCGGGGCAACATCAATCTGCTCGGTGCCGGTTCCGATCTCTTCCTGCAGTCCGATCGCTGGGTTTACTGGGAGGGCAACGCCAACGTCACCGGCAACATCACCATCAAGGGTGGCGTGGGTGTCGATGGGTCAGTGCCAGCCGCTTATACGCAACAGGGGGGCGGTGCCAACGCCAACGGCGTCAGTGTCTTCATTCACGAAACATCGACTCTCAACACGCTGTCGGGTGCGACGCAGATCCTGATCCATGGCGGACAGGACGTGATCCTGAACGGCCGGGTGGTGGCGGGTGCGACCATCGAGTCCTACGGTCCCAAATTCCTCGGTGCGGGAGATTCGACCGTTTCGGTGATCGCCGGCCAGTCGATCCTGGTCGATACCGTGATCGCCGCGTCCAAATCGGTCAGCCTGACGACGACCGGGACGCCAGGCGTCGATGATAACGGTCTGGCGATACTGCTCACCAGCGCAGCCGGTATCCAGGTGCCGGGATTCACGTCTGATAACAGTGGCGCTCGCTTCGATGTCGATGCCCGTGGCAAGGTTCAGTTGATCGGCACCGTGACGGTGGGCGGGCAGATCCGTCAGCAGTTGTCGAACACGGGCGCTCTGTTGAGCGAGACGATCGAATGGCAGCCTGGCAACGGCGTGGTCGATATCGAGGCGCTGGGCCAGATCTATGTCGGCGGGGTCACGCCCACGGCGAGCGGCGGTTTGGCCGAGGTTGGTGGCCGGATTCGGGCGAGCCAACTCATCCGTTTGGCGGGCGGCTCGAACGCCGACGGCATGGGTGTGAAGCTGCCCGGTGGCGCGCAGCTGTCCACGCGCAACGCCGATGGTGAGATCCAGATCCGCGCCGCTCAGGATGCCGAGCTCAGCGGTCTGATGGTCGCGGGCGGCACGATTGTCGATCATTACGACGCTGCGGGTGAGTACCTCGGCAGTCTCGCCCAGTACGGCGAGGGTGAGTCCAAGATCAAGGTGCTGGCCGACCGCCAGATTCGCCTCTCGCGCGAGGTCTACGCAGGCTCGCTGATCGACTTGCGCGGTGGACAGGCCTCGACCGACACCACCCGGCCCTTCTTTGATCAAGGCATCGTGGTGGGCGGCTCGGCCAATCTTCGGACTGGCCTTGCCGACAGTACGATCAATCTCAGTTCCTCGGGCAACTTGATCGTCACCGCGCCGGCTTGGGCCGAGCGCCTGCTGGCAGACCGGTTCGCCGAGTCGGCCTATGGTCGCCTGAGCGCTGATGTCACACTCAATCTCCGGATCGATCTCGGAACCCATGTGATCGGTGGTCCGGTGGTGATCCGTGCCGCCGACACGTCGACCAATCAGGGCCTCGCCGATCTCGCCCGCGACGTCGAGCGTGCGATGTATGGCTGGGTGCCTGGCGAGATCGTGGATGGGGAGCTTGCGCCTCGTACGGCGCCGCCAGCCGGCTGGGTCTCGCCCTTGACCGTCGTCCAGTCGCTGACGGGCACCCCAGTGTTGAACAGCCTTGCCCTGCCGCCCACCACCGAGCAGCGGATCAAGGTCACGCTCGACGATGGCCGCCTGCAGTTCACCGGCGGCTTCAAGGTGAGCGTGTTGGCTTCGGGCTCGGTGGGCGCGAGCCGCCTGGGCCTGACTCAGTTGGCCAGCGGCAATGCGGTGTCGACCAATCGACCCGCGATCGACGCCAGCCAGCCAGGTTCGGTCGTCAACTTTGGCATCCCGGGTGCGATTAACGGTGACCTTTCGCTTTACGGGTGGGTCGTCGGTCACGACGCGATCAACATGTATGGCGCCCGTCAGCCGTCGGCGCCGATTCAGAATGTCGGCCTCTACGCGAGCGGCATCTTCGAGACCATGCGCGGTGACATCGTGCTCGCTCCGAGCGGCAATGCGGTCATCGAGGGCAAGATCCGCGCGCGCGGTCCGAACGCCAACATCATCATCAATGCCAAGGACACCCTCGAGGTGCGTGGCGATCTGGTCGCCAACCGGGACGTGACCATCAATGCCGGGTCGGTCACTACCTCTGGCGAGGTCAGCGTCCGTACCGTCGGTACCGCCCGCATCATCTCCGAGGGCACCGGCGGGCGCGTGCAGATCACCGGTCGTAACGACGTGGTGATCGACAGCTGGATCGGTATCGACCGGAATGAGCAGCGCAATGCCGGCATCTCACTGGTCGAGCTGACCTCGATGACGGGCACGGTCGACTTCGCCCGCAACGCGATCATCGACACCGAAGGTCAGATCAATGTGCGCGGCGAGGACGTGCTCCTGCGTGGCGTGATCCGCAGCGACCGGCTGACGACCTCGACGCTGGACTACGAAGTGCAGGCCATCGCTGCCGATGATCTGACGGTCAACGGCTCTTATGCAATCCAGGGATCGGTGCTGCTGATTGCGGGGGGCGACCTCAATGTCACCAATACCCGCTTGCGTCTTGGGGGCGCCGGTCAAACGCTGGCCCTCGAGGCGGGCGGTCCTGTTCGGGTGGGCGGAACGGGCGATGCCGCGGTGCCCGTTGCGCTCTCGGGCGTCCAGATCAGTGCGGCATCGGCATCGGTCAACGCGCTTCGCACGATCGATGTCGGTGGCCTCACGCCGGTTCAGGGCGCCCAGTATCTGGTCGCCGTCGGAAATGTGGTTGCGAACTACGTGGCGAGTCTGACCAGCGTTCAGACGCTTGCTGAGCAGCGACTTGCGATCGCCCAGGGGCTCGCAGCCGCCCTGACCGCCAAAGGTTACGCGGCGGCGGCCTCGGCCTCGACCGGCTCGCCAGTGCTGTCCATCGCGGCCACTGGTTCTGCTGGCGGGGCCGGTCAGGCGGTGATCCAGGCCTTCGTCCGTGCACCCAGCGCGGTGATCCTGGAAGCCGACCGCGCGGTGCGTATCCTGGCCGGCGGGTCGCTGGACATGGGTGTCGACACGCAGGTTTACGCCAAAGGTCATGGCAGCGAGATCACCCTCAGTGGCACCGATGTGCAGATCGGGGGGGCCTTGCTGGCTGGCGCGGCGTTCAATCCGAACGCGGCGGTCGGCCAGTCCGCTGCCGTCTGGCAGGGTGCTTCGGCATCGCTCAGCGTCACGGCCAGTCGTGGGCTCGATATCGGCGGTGTGCTGATTGACGACGACCTCTTGATCAAGCCGGCCCCGGCAATCCTGCAGTCGACGGGTGCGTTGTCGCTGCGAGCAGGTAACGCGGCGGATGGCACAGGCCTCGTGCTCGGAGCGGCCGCTTCGGTTCGCGCCGATGCGAGCGGTGGTGGCGCCCTTTCGGTGGCGCAGCGTCAGGCCGTCGGTCGGACTGGTGCTGCCAGCATCGTGATGGACAGCACGACAGCCATGCAATTGCATGGCATTGTCAACGGGGTCGATGCAGGGACCACCGTCTCGCTCAGCTCGCGCTCGCAGATCCTGGTCAACGGGCTCGTGCGCGCCTGGAATGCAGTCAACGTCTCGGCGGGGACCGACTCCAGCGGGGTTGGCCTGATTGTGGCCAATGTCGTCCAGGATCCGCTGACCGGCAAGTGGGTGTCGGGCGGCACGATCGATACGGGCGGGGTCCTGCCGGTCGATTTCGGTGGCACGATCAGCCTGCGCAGTACCGGCAGCATCGTGCTCCAGGGGGTGGTCGGTCAGACCGAAGAGCTCACCCCCAATGTCGATACCGCCCGCGCGGGGACCGTCGACCTGACGACGACGGCGGGTGACATTTCGATCAGCGGCGTGGTCGACGCACGGGACGACGTCACGGTGCTGGGTGGCCAGGTCACGATGACCCTCAAGAGCCACGTGTTTGCGCTCGAGCCGCAGTCGCGGACCTATCTGCGCGCCCGTGACCGGATGGACATCCTCGGACAGATTTCCAATATTGACGCGATCATCAAGGCCGACCGTCTCGTGCATCTCGCCGGTCCGGTCATCTACGTCGACGGGATCCTGAAAACCGAGGCCGCCGGTAGCCGGATTCTGGTGAACGCGGGCAGCGACCTCAAGGTCGCAGGCCTGATCCAGTCGGCGGGCGATGTCGATCTGAATTCTGGCGTCGACCTCAACCTCTCCCGTACGGCGCTCGAGGGTGCGATCACCTCGAGCATGCTGCGCGGCGGCACGATCCGTGTGATCGGCAAGGGCGTCGTGCAGGCCGGGATGCAAAGTGGTCCCAGCGGCGCCGTTCGCAGCCCGGCGGGTGGCGATCTTCGCGCCCGGGCGGGGGGCGAAATTTCGCTCGCCGCGGATGCCGATGTTTCCGGTGATCGGTCCGTCGTGGTGCCGGTGATCCGCACCGTCGAAGAGGCCATCCAGACGGTGGTCGGCTACCAGGAAGTGGCGGTTGGCACGGTCAAGGTGCCAGTGATCTCCTACGTCCCCACCCTGATCACCGAGCAGATCGGTACCGAGCGGGTGCAAGTGGGCGAGAAGTATTTCCGCTACGACGTCCAGTTGGAGCAGATCGGCTATTACAACCCGAATGCGCCGGTCGGCGCGCGCGAGCGCGAGACCTTCATCGAAGGGGTCGATTATCACAACTACCAGATCGACTGGGCCAATGCCGGTTCGGAGAGCAACCCTGGCCAGACGGCAACGCCGGTCAATTTCAGCCACATCCTGGGTCAATACAAGGACCCGAACTACAAGAGCTTCAACGAGCTGAACGACGCGCAGCGGCAGGCCGTGCTCAACTTCCTGGGGTACATGCCGCTCTTCCAGATGACCTTCAGCGTCAACGACAACGGGGTGGTGCGGCAAAACTATGTTTTCCTCGAGCAGACGCTCAATGGCAACGTGACCCGGCAGGCGGTGCCGTCGCCCTGGAATGTCGGCAATCAGGTGATCGTGCCGGTCGATGTCGCCGGATGGCGGGACAAGTACATCCGCATGCCCAGCGGCGCGCAGCAGGACATTCTGCGCGTGGTGTCTCAGGGCGAGGCCCGTTACCTCTACAACGATTCCAAGGCCTCGGCGGGCAACTCGGACAGCTTCTACACCGCCACTCAGGCAGCAAACCTGTCCTCGCCGACCCGCGGTGAATACGTCGGCGCGTTCAAGGAGACCTCGCCGCTCTTCTTCATCCAGGACCGTTCTCGCTATGTGCCGCAGCTGGCGCACACAGCAGGCGGCCTTTTCGGCATTTCCTGGGCCTGGGGCAGTTCAACGTCCTACTGGGACGTCGACGGCAGCATTGGCCGCTGGGCGATCAACTATCCGGGTGGCGGACGCTATCTCTTCAACGTGCAGGATGCCTCCGGCACGCGCACGCCGCAGCTGAGCGCCGATCCGACCTGGACCTGGAATCCAGGAGGCTTCATCCAGACCACCGAGAATGTGACGCCCGGCTGGCGGGGTACCAATCTGGTCTGGGGCCAGAATGAATTGGTGGGTGGGGGCAGAACCTTCCAGACTGACACCGACAACGTCAATCAGCTGTTCCAGCAGTTCGCTGGCTGGCGGATGGGCGGCGGGGTCTCGGTATCGACCCGCTTCCTGTGGTGGACCTGGTCGCGCTGGTACCCGATCTTTGAGGCCTTCTACAACTACGGCTATCAATGGACGTCCAAGGACCGGGACATCTACGACCCGCGGGTGCGGCTCAATTACGAGCTGACCACCCAGGCTGAGCCGATCTACGGATTCCGGCCGGTCTACCAGACGACCACTCGCGATGTGATGGTCGTCCAGTATCAGGATGTCACGGTGTGGGAGTCGCGTCCCGTCACGCAGACCTCGTATGTGACCCGGACTGAGCAGGAAAATCGGGTGATTCCGCTCCTCGGGGCCGACTATGGTGGCGAGTCACTGTTTGCGAGCAATGTGTCCCTGGAAGCCGGCGGCAACGTCCGGATGAGCGGTCTTGCCAAGGCGTTTGGCGATCTTTCGGTGGTGTCGGGGGCCAGCATCACGGTGGCGCCGATGACCGCGAGCAACGGCCAGACCAAGATCTCGATGATCGGCGCGGGCAAGCGCCTCACGCTCGATGCAGACGGGGCACTCAATATCGGCACCACGGCCGAACTGATCGCGACCGATGTGCTCCTCAACGCAGGCCGCAGCGCCACGGTGAATGCACAGGTCGGTGCCAAGCCAGACCTGGCCAGCACTACCGCCTCGCAGATCGAGACAGCGACCATCACGCTCACTGCGGGCAATGACGTCAACGTCGGTGGCGCCTGGACTGCTTCGGGCAAGGTCACCATCGAAGCGGGTGCTGGCGGCGGCGGCTTCGGCAGTGTGATCGGACTCGACACCCGTGACCTCGACGTCACCTTTGCAGGCGCCGTGGTTGGCGCTGCGGGCAGCAGCAACAACGATGCACGAACGGTTGATGTCTCGGCCGTCCGGGTCGTCCCCGGTGGCACCTACCGGCTCGCGATCGACAACATGATTGCCAGCTGGAAGGCGCCGACCACGGCAACCAGCCCCTCGCAGATCGCGGCGGGGCTCGCGGCCGACATCATGGCCCGCTTCAGCGCCAGTCTCACGGCAACGGTCAATAGTGGCAGTGCAGTCATCAACCTTTCCTCCGGGGCCGGTGCCCGGGCGATCACCCCGCTTGCCACGGACGGGGGCTCTGATCTCGACATCATCGTGAGCGGCGCCCGTGCGCTGGCCTCGGGTGCGGTGGTGAGTGCGGCTGGTGCCGCGACCGCGAGCCGGACCATCAACCTGGCTGCCGCGTCCCAGGCTGCCGGTACGCTTTATCGCGTGCGGGTCGAGGACCGTATCGTCAGCTATACGGTCGGTGAGAACGGCGATGCGGCGAGCCGCAGCGTGATTGCCCAGCGGCTTGCTGCACTGATCGCGGGCCTGGGCTACTCGGCAACGGCCAATAACGAGCTGATCACCATCACGAACTCCGGCGCCCGGCTGATTCAGGTTCTGGATGCCGATGCGCTCGAGATCCGTGCGGGTTATTTCGGCGGTCGCTTGATGCTGGCGAATGACGCGGCGAAGGTGCGGACCACCCTCGGTATCACAGGCTCGGTGGAGCTGAGCGCCCGGGATGGTTCGATCGAGCTGAGCGAGGGCGAGCTCAGAGGCAGCTCGCTCAAGGTCGCAGCAGGCACCGCGGTCACGTTGAACACCCGGACTCCGCTCCTCGAACTCGAGACCCGTGGCTCGGGCAACACGGTGATCTACAACCAGGGCGCGCTCGAACTGCGCAACGTGGTGCTCGCCGATGGCGGCATCACCGTCACCAATACCGGCTCGATCACTGCAACTCGGGTCGAGACACTGGGCGATAGCGATCGTAACGCGATCACCCTGCGGGCGCTTCGGACGAGCGATCCCATCTCGCTGACCGCCAACGTCATTCGCACCGCGGGTCGCGGCGACGTTCTCCTGGATATCCAGGGCACGATGTCGCAGCCCTCGGGCTTGATCACGGCCGACCGCCTCGACATTCGGACTGAAGCCGTTCAAGGAGTGAGCGCCGGGCTGTCATTGACCACCTATGTGAACGACCTGGCGCTCAACCTGAAGGGCGCCGGCAGCGTCACGATCAATCAGGACGCTCCGGGCGTTGCCACGCCGCGTACGCTGCATCTGGTCGATACCGTGATCAATGACGGCGGCCTCAATGTCACGACCGATGGCGATCTGTCGCTGGTCGGCGTCTTGCTCGCGTCCAACAAGGCGACGAACAACATCACCGCAGTCGCCGCCGGCAACATCGCCGTGAACTCGGCGATTGCCGGGGTCTGGCTGACGCCGATCGCAAATACGCAGACTGTCACCATCAACGCGGCCACGCCGGGCAACGCCAATGCCCTCAGGACGATCGACCTGGGTTCGGTGGCCGTGGTGACTGGCGGGCAGTATCGGATCACGATTGGTGCCAGTGCCGCAGGCAATGATTCCGCCGTCATCCGCTACACCGCGGTGGCGGGCGATACCCGTGACACGATTGCCGCGAAGCTTGCAGCCCTGATCGATGGCTACACGGCTTTCGTGGCGCAGGCTGCCGGTTCGATCATCCAGATCACCAGCGGCGCTGGTACGCGCACCATCACGGCCTTCGACCAGGTCACGAGCGCCGGCACGGTGACGCTCACCTCGACCGGCGGTCGGATCGAGCGGTCGGTGGCGAGCGAGGGCATCAACCTCGTCGCGGGTCAGTTGGTGCTGACGGCCCAGACGGGTATCACGGGGCTGCAGGTCGCCGCCAATCGGCTCGAGGCGACCAGCGCGTCGGGCAGTATTTCGGTGGCTGACCGTGATGGCGGTTTTGAGCGCACGGCCGGCCTGCTGCTTGCCAAGGCCTACACCCAAAAAGCGTCCACCGTGTCGAGTTACACCACGGTCGATGTCAGCGCCGAGGGTAATCTGCTGGTGGGGGCCTCAGCGCAGGTCGTCAGTGGGGTCACGGTCGCCAATGCGGTCGACGCGCAGTTGCGTGCCAACACGATCCGGCTCACGAGCGGGGCGGGTGATCTCCAGATCGTCCGACCGACCTCCGGAGACTCGCTGGACTTCGATCGCGGTGTGGCCTTGTCGGCCCTGGGGGTCGTGGATGCCTACCGCTTCTTCGAGGGAACCGCGCTCACCGAGTACCATGCCGGCGAGTCGCTCCTCTTCGAGACGGGTAGCATCGTCAACGGTGTTCGTCAGAAGACCGGCAAGCTGCCGAGTTCGATCACCTCGGATCGCATCATTGTCGACACGGGTGCGCTGATCGCGTTCACCGGGACTTTGAGTGCCCGGGAGCTGATCGAGTTCCGTTCGGATCAGGACGTGATGATTGCCGGCACCATCCAGCATCGGGATGGCGGCTCCAATTCGATCGGACGACTGGTGGTCGAGGCGGCCGGTCAGAGCAACGTCAACGCGGCGGTCGACGTCAACCAGAGCAGCAGCGCGTCGACCGCAGTCACGGCCAGTCGGGCGTCTGGCTACGCCAATATCAACGTCAAGCCCGCGAGTGGCGTGTCGAGCCTGCCAGTCTCACGATTCGATCTCCGGGGACGGCTGGATGTTTATCTGCGGGTCGGCGACGCACCCGACGCCGTCAGTCCCGCCACGGCCAACCTCAAGCTGGTCGGCTTCGTGGGTGGTCTGCAGGGCTTCGATCCTGCTCGCAACATCACGCTTGAAGTGAGCAAGGGCGACCTGTCCCTCGCTGGCGGTATCGTGGCGGCCGTTGAGAATCTTGACGTTCGTGCCACCAACATCGTGCTCGACGGCGCGTCGGTCTTTATCGCCGATGACCTGGCGATCGAGACCACCGGATCGGTACAGGCCCGAACCTTGGTGACCACGCTCTCGGTCGCCTCGACCGGGACGGGCAGTGTGTCGATCAACGAGGCCACGGGTCTCGATGTCCGTTCCGCTTATGTTCAAAACGGCTCGCTCGAGATCGTGGCCGGCGGCGACCTGATCGTCCGGGAGGCCCGCACCTTCGTCGATGCGGGCGGCAACAACATCACGCTCAAGGCCTCCGGTGCGCTCTATGCGACCGGCGTCGAAGCGGGTGTGTCCAATGGCGCCTTGAAACAGTTCGCCACCGTGAAGGCGGATTCGCGAACCCGCGTCGACGAGCTCAAGAACTGGACGGTCTCGTTCGACAATCGCACGCCAGAGCTGACCGACACCTATTCCGTCACCGCCAACGGGACGACCTATTCGGTCAGTCCCTCGGAGACGGTCAACGGGGTCGACTTGTCCCTCAATTGGGGCTCGATCACGGTGGGCGAGAAGTGGACCCGAGTGCTCAACGCGCTCAAGTTCCGCATCGATGAGGGCCCGGTTCATGTGGGGTCGGTCGTCGCGGCCTCGCGGCAGTTGATCCTTACCACCACCGAGACCGGTTCGGTGAGCGCCAGTGCCTCGGCAGGCGCCGCGCCGTCCGTGAGCGGCTACTACGACAACACCAATATTGATGTTTACGGGGCGACGGTCACGGTGCTGGGGCCCCTTGCGGCCCAGCCCAAGCTGCTGATTTCCGCATCCGATGCGGGGGTCGATCGCGGGCTTGAGGTGCGCACGACCGCCAGCGGCTCTGGTCTGACCGCGAATCGGCCCACTGAGATCACGATCGACAAGGCCCGCGAGTCTGGCAATCCCATCCCGGCGCCAAGCAGCAGCCTGCTGGTCGCGGCTGGGCAAAGTGCGACCCAGGTTTCCGAGGTGGTCTTCGAGTCGGGCCTCGATCAGGAGTACGTCTATTCGGTGACCGTCAATGGCGTGACCTATTCGGTCAAGATCGGTGAGACGGTCAACAACGTGGTCGTTGGCGCCGACTGGGCCAATGCCTCTGACACGACCAAGTGGACCCAGATCCTCAATGGCCTGAAATACAAGATCGATGCAGGCCCTGTCACGGCAACGGTGGTCCTCGACGACAAGAAGCTCCTTTTGACCGCTGACGTGGCAAACACCGCATTCACGATCAGCTCCGACGTGGCCAAGCTCAGCAAGACCGTGGTGACGGTCGTCGAGACCATTGCTCTGGCGCCCACCATCAACACCAAGTCGACGACCAACGACAACCTGACCCGGACGATCGACCTCTCTGCCCTGACCGGCCAACCCACGGCCGGGACGGTCTATCGCCTGCTGATCGCCGATGACGTCTTCCGTTACACCGCACCCGCCAGCCCGACCTGGGATACGGTCGGGGCGGGTCTCGCGAGCCTGGTCGATGCATCACCCACCTATGCCGCGGGCTACACCGCTGGCAGCAAGACGCTCAGTATCACCAGTGGTGCGGGCCGCGATCACATTGCGCTCCAGTACGAGGGCACTGGCGAAAAAGTGCCGGTCGTCCTCGGCTATGACGTGCCGGTGCAGGAGCCGGGCGTCAACCAGCCGCAGATCAGCCGCGTCCAGTTTGCCGACATCCCCGAGCTCGAGCGTGATGACTACGAGTACACCGTTTATCTGAACGGTCGTTCCTACTGGGCGCGCGCCGGGCTCAACCTCGACCTCGAGGTCTCGGGTCTTGCCGCGAGTGCCGGCGTGTCGCTCGCGATCGACAACCCGCTCACCGGCGCCAATACGGTGACCACAGCGGTCGAGGCGTTCAGGACGGTCTCCTTGTCGAGCCTGACCGCCCAAGAGGGCGATCGCTATACGCTGGCCGTCGGGTCGACGTCGGTCAAGACCGCTTCGGCATCCTCGACCACCACGATGGATCAGGTCGGCGCCGATCTGGCGACAGCGTTGAACGCCGCCAACGCCACCCTGGGCGTGAGCTATGACGCGACCTCCGACCTGCTCACGATCAAGACCAGTAGCAGCATCACGCTGAGCAGAGATCGCTTGAGCCAGGTGAATGGCGCCGCGTCGACGGTGGGGTCCGCCAGCTCCGATTCGCGCACGGTTGTGTTGACGGGCGTGACGGCTGTCGCTGGAAACGTGTACGCGCTCGAAATTGGCGCGGATCGCTATACCTACACGTCTCTGGCCGCGGGAACGGTCGATGACATTGGTACGGGACTTGCGGCCGCCGTCACGGCGGACACTGCGAGAGGAAACACGGCGGCCTACGACACGGGCACCGATACGATCACTCTGACCGGCAGTGCGGGTACGGCGACCATCCGCCTGCTCCAGCCCGCTTCGTCCTCGCTGTCGCCAACGGTCAGTCCAGTCTCGCGGGCGACCATCGACCTCAATACCGTCGAGGTTCGTGCTGGTGCGACCTACTCGGTCACTCTGACGCCGGCGTCCGGCTCAGCGACCACGGTGTCCTACACGGCGGTTACGGCGGATACGACCCAAACCCTGCTCGCGACCAAGATCGCTCAGGCGATCACGGCGGCAGGTGGAGGGTACACCGCGACCGCGAGTGGAGACACGATCACGGTCAGCTCGAGTGCGACTTCCCTGACAGTGAGCTTCAGTGCGACGGGTCGGCTGACCGCCCCCGATCGCGGCATCATCGCCTTGAGCAGCACCTCGGAGGGCAAGCGGGTCATCGCCTTCAGCGATGTCGAGCTCGCGCCAGTGGGCTCGACCTACACGCTCACGCTTGGATCGACTCCCTTTACTTACACCCGCCAGGCCGGCGACAGCTCGGTTCAGCAGATCCTGGTCGCGCTCGCGCAGGCGGTCGACCAGGATGCTGCGCTCGCGGCGAGTGCGCGGGTCGCAACGGTCGCCAACACCTGGGATGGCCTGCTCGGGCGCCTGGCCACGCTGGTCGACGCGGGCGAATCGACGCTGGATGCGAGCCATGACGCGGCGCGCCGCCGCCTGATCATCACCGCTCGGGCGGATAACACGCCCTTCAATCTCGGTGACGCCTGGGTGTCGAAGATCACCACCCTGGTCGACAACGCGGTAATCCCGGTGCAGCAGGCGGGATCTGGCAACAACCAGATCAACGAGTTGGTGTTCGACGGCTTTGCCTCGGGCGATCCCTTCGACGCGACGGTCGGGGTGGTCATCGACGGCAAGTTCTACAGTTTCGATGGCAGCACGTTCAGCCCCTTCGGTTCGGCCACGGTCGGCCAGCCTGCCTCGGTTCCGACGCTCCCGACCGCTGATGTCGCCGATACGATTGCGACCACTCGCAGTGGTACGACGGTCACGATCGGCCTCTCAGGACTTGGGACCCTGGTGAACGGCGCGACCTATACGCTCACCATCTACTACACGCAGGACAACGTCGAAAACAGCTACGACGTCGAAGCCCTCGCCAACGATCAGATCGTGGGCGCGACCAATCCGAAAGCAGCCCTCGCCCAGTCGTTCCGCGAGGCGCTTGCGCAGGCCTATGACGACAAGCGCTTTGCCTTCGACGTCAGCGGTGTCAACTCGAGCAATGTGTCGACCGATACGACCAGTACCTCGGTCGTCATCAACAGCAGTGCGGTCCATGTCAGCGCGGACAACAAGACCAACACGACCAAGCTCAGCCATTCGACGCGTCAGGTCGGCACGTCCCTCCTGACCTTCCCCAGCGTCACGCTGCAGGCAGGCGACGTGATTCGCCTCACGGTGGGAGACATCGATTACCCCGTGCAGATCGGCAAGGACGACTTTGGCGTCCAGGTCAACCTTCAAGGGACGAACGATGCCACCTGGGCCAAGGTCATCGATGCCCTCGAGGCGCAGATTCTCCTCGACTATGGCTTCAATCCGACGGCTCGCGATTGGTCAATCACGCTGCAGAGCGGGAGCGGCGGCCTGAACGATCGTCAGCTGCTGGTGGGTAGCAGCACGATGTCGGATGCCTTCAAGAGCAGTTTCGATCTTGTCGGCAAGCAGGGGCCGTCGGGCTACGAGAACGTGATCCCGATCCTGTCGGCGCAGGATGCAGAGCTGATGCGCCAGCAGATCCTGAGCTTCAGTCAGGTGTTGACCGGCCTCGATCAGGCGATCGAGGCACCGACCGACACCAACTTCACGGTGACCACGAACGCGACAGCGGGACTGGTTCGCATCGAAAACGCAGCACAGTTCACAGTCAGCGACGCTTATGTCTCACGG
>CAZAVT010000022.1:0-263 GCA_964488395.1 uncultured Burkholderiaceae bacterium
TGAGGACAAGTTGTCCGGGCTGGCCTGGATCTCCATTGTCGGCAAATCGATTCTCCTGGATACCCGAACCGGCCAACAGCTCGCCAATGACTGCCGCAGCTGATCGCGCCGAAGATCGCGGTTGCGGCCGGAGGCGCGCGCTTGGCCGACACTGACAGGCCGGTCCTGCTGCGCGCGCCACAGTGGGCACTGGCTGCCCTGCTTGCGAGCGTGTCGGCGATCGGACCCTTTGCGATCGACACCTACTTGCCAGCCTTTGCCGG
>CAZAVT010000022.1:273-2394 GCA_964488395.1 uncultured Burkholderiaceae bacterium
ACAGATGCAGCAGACCCTCTCTGCGTATCTCATCGCTTTTGCGGCGGCCAACCTCTTTCACGGACCGCTCTCGGATCGATTCGGGCGCCGCCCCGTGATCCTTGGGGGACTGGTGATCTTTGGTCTTGGCTCGATGGGTTGTTCGCTGGCGCATTCAATCGAATGGCTCGTGTTCTGGCGCGTCGTGCAGGGCGTCAGCGCCGGCGCGGGGACCGTGATCGCCCGGGCGGTGATTCGCGACCTCTTTCCGCCGCAACGCGCACAGGCGGTGATGTCGCAGGTCACGATGATTTTTGGTATCGCTCCGGCGATCGCACCGATGATCGGTGGCTGGCTTTACATCAGCCTCGGGTGGGCGGCGATCTTCTGGTTTCTCGCGCTCTATGCCTGGGCCATGGCGGCTGCGAACTGGTGGCTGTTACCTGAATCGCTTTCCCTGGAACGGCGTCAATCCATTGCGGTTAGACCGCTCTTAGCAGCGTATCGTCAGCTCCTTGCCGATCGCCGATTTCTCTTGCTGGCGCTCGCAAGCGGTGTACCGTTCAATGCCTTCTTCATTTACGTTCTGTCCGCTCCAGCCTTCCTCGGGCAAGTGCTCGGGCTGGGGCCACAACAGTTCTTTTGGCTCTTCGTTTGCTCAATCGCAGGCATCATGTCGGGGGCTTGGCTGAGCGGGCGCCTCGCTGGCCGTATTCGGCCCCAGACCCAGGTCATGATTGGTTTTCTGCTGATGGGTGGGGTGGGGGTCCTCAACGTACTCAACCAAGCCCTGCTCGAGGCGCCGGTCTGGGCAGCACTGTTGCCAGTCGGCATTCTGTCCTTTGGATGGTCCCTGCAGATGCCAGCCGTTACGCTGTTGGTGCTCGATCTCTTCCCAGAACGCCGGGGAATGGCGTCGTCGTTGCAGTCGGTGGTGAGCTCAATCACCAGCGCGCTGGTCGCAGGGATTGTGTCGCCACTGGTCATGCAGTCGGGGCCAATGCTCGCGTTCGCCTCGCTGGCGCTCGTTTGCTGCGGCGCCTGCTCTTGGTGGGCGATGACGCGTTGGTGGCCAGAAGCGCTTCAATTTCGCACGCATCAATGACGCCAGAAGCGTGTCCCGTTCAAGAGAGGACTTCGATGACCCGTACTGAACTGGAATATCCTTTCGAAGCGCCCCCCGGGCCAGGGAACGTGATCGAGGTCGCCGACGGGGTCCTCTGGATCCGGATGGCGTTACCGTTTTCGCTGGATCACATCAATCTGTGGGCACTTCGCGATGGGGAAGGGTGGACCATCGTCGATACCGGCATCCAGGATCCAGCGACTGCACAATCCTGGCGACGGATTTTCACCGAGGCGCTGGGTGGCCAGCCGATCGTGCGGGTCATCGTGACCCATATGCATCCTGATCATATCGGGATGGCAGGTTGGATCACGCGGCGATTTGGTTGCCGATTGTGGATGACCCGGTCGGAATATTTTCATTGCCGCGTGCTGATGGCCGACACGGGTCGAGAGGCGCCTCCGGAAGCGGTGGCCTTTTACCGCAGCGCCGGTTGGAGTGATGAGGCATTGGAGTTCTACCGGACTCGCTTTGGCAGCTTTGGGAAGAGCATTCACGCCCTGCCCGACAGTTACCGGCGTCTGGTCGATGGCGAAACCGTTCGGATTGGCAACGACGACTGGGAGATCGTGGTCGGCACAGGACACTCACCCGAGCATGCCTGCCTTTACAGCCGCCAGAGACGCCTGTTGATTTCAGGCGATCAGGTTCTGCCGCGGATCTCGTCCAACGTGTCGGTCCACCCGACTGAGCCGGACGCTGATCCGCTCGGTGATTGGATGGCATCGCTGACCGCCTTGCAGCAGCGGATCGAGGATGACGTGCTGATCCTGCCCTCGCACAACCTGCCGTTTCGCGGGCTTTACGCACGACTCGCGGAACTCGCGCAGGGCCACCAGCGCTCGCTGGTGCGTCTGAAGGCCGCGCTCGTCGAACCGAAACGAGCGATCGATGTCTTCGGCGCCTTGTTTGCCCGGCCGATCAACGATGAGATGGTGATGGGCCTTGCCACGGGTGAAAGCCTTGCGCATTTGAATCGGTTGATTCGTACTCAGGAAGCGCGGCGCACCGTGGAT
>CAZAVT010000022.1:2404-12574 GCA_964488395.1 uncultured Burkholderiaceae bacterium
CCTACTTCTCGGAAGAATAAAATAAAGTGGCCCTAATACACATTATGCGCTTATTGGATGATGCGGCGCCGGATCTGACTCGTGACGATCTCCGTCAGGATCACCACCACGAAGATCACGGCCAGAATCAATCCCACCTGATCCCAGTACAGGTTGTTGAGCGCAGCGTCGAGAGCGACGCCAATGCCGCCTGCGCCCACCAGGCCCAAGACGGCTGACTCGCGAATATTGATGTCCCAGCGCAGCAAGGCGACCGACCAGAACGCGGGTTCAGCCTGCGGCCAGTACCCCTTGACGATGATCATCGATCGCGGCGCACCGAACGACAGGCGATCGACATCACGCCCGCAAGTGCGCCAGGTCCGAAGATCGCGA
This sequence comes from uncultured Burkholderiaceae bacterium, assembly GCA_964488395.1. GTDB lineage: Bacteria > Pseudomonadota > Gammaproteobacteria > Burkholderiales > Burkholderiaceae_E > SYIM01. The sequence continues at coordinate 2,780 of CAZAVT010000022.1, forward strand.
CAAACAACAAGGCCCAAATCAGGGAATTGACTGAGCGCGAGGCAACGAAAATGAATTGCGCCAGGGCATTCAGCAAGGGATTGCGGGTGAAATTGCGCGCGGCGAGAAAGGACAAAGGCACCGCCATGAGCAGTGCCAGGATGGTGCCGAGCGTTGCGATGTGAAAGGTCTCAATCAGGGACGCGTGGATCGCCTCGGGGTGAAACTCCCAGTCAAAGGGCCACATCCTCCGAAACAGGTCCGCCGTCTGCTCGGGGGCGTCACGCTCGCCGCCGCAACGACCAGACGATCGCAGCGACGCAAACGAGGTAAAACACCGTGCGCGCCGCTCGTTCGACCGCTGTGAAGCGTTGCCATCGGCGCGGGGTCAAGGAGCGACTCATTGAAAGATCCTGCGGACGCGCGCCGAGCCCAGTTCGCACAGCAGGATGAGCGCGATGATGATGATCAGGATGGTGAGCACGACGTCGTAATCGAATCGCTGATACGCCGTAAAAAGTGGCGCGCCGATGCCGCCGCCGCCGACGATGCCGACCATCGTGGAGTTGCGCAGGTTGGAGTCGAATTGGTAAACGGATAGTCCGATGAATCGTGCGATCACCTGGGGCATGACGGCCATGATCAGCACGTTGAAAAAACCGGCACCCGTCGATCTCACGGCTTCGACCTGCTTTGGGTTCAATTCCTCGACCACTTCGGCAAAGAGCTTGGCGACAAAGCCCATCGTCGAGACCACCAGGGCCAGGACGCCGGCCAATGCTCCGAAGCCCACCGCCTTCACGAACAGGATCGCGACGATCACGGGATGAAACGAGCGGCATACGGCGATCGAGGCGCGAGCCAGCCAGGACAGCATCGGAGTGGAAAGGTTGCGAGCAGCCGCTAGGCCCAACGGTAGCGAAAACAGGACGCCGACCCCGGTCGCGAGGACGGCGATCTGGAGTGACTCCAGAATCCCGGTTCGAATGAGTTCGAGCTTGTCCGGTGCCAGGTTGGGCGGGAACATTCGCGATAGGAAGCGGGCTGCGTTATCCATGCCCCGTACGACCCGCTCAAAACTGATCTCCAGGGTTCCAGCGGCATAAAGGACATAGAGCGCGAGCCCTGCCCACGCCAGCCGCACGGTCCAATTCGGCACAAAGGCGGGCGGCCGAGCCTGCGCGAAGGGGCTCGCCGCGGTCATCCCAGCCAGTCCTCGCCGCCGTAGATTTGACGCAAATCAGCCTCGCGCAGCTGCTCCGGCGGTCCGTCGAAGACCACCATGCCCTGCGACAGGCCAATGATGCGCTGTGCGTACCGGCGCGCCAGATCTACATTGTGAATATTGACGATGATGGGGATGCCCTCTTGGCGAGCGAGGCTCGCCATCAGTTCCATCACCTCGACCGAAGTCTTCGGGTCCAGCGAGGAGGTGGGTTCGTCGGCCAGTACCAGCCCGGGCGACTGCATCAGTGCACGCGCGATCCCGACTCTTTGGCGTTGCCCGCCGGACAGCTGATCGGCGCGCCGCCGCGCAAAGCTTTCGTCGAGGCCTACCGCATCGATCAGGTCGAAAGCCCGGGCGACCATCGGCTCCGGAAAGCGCCGGAACAACGCTCTCCAGGGTGGCACCTCGCCCAGGCATCCACACAGCACGTTTTCGATCACGCTGAGGCGCTCGACCAGGTTGTACTCCTGGAAGACCATCCCAATCCGCGCCCTCGCCTGCCGCAATGCCTTGCCGCGCAGCTGGGCGAGATCTCGACCTTCGAACCAGATCTCTCCCGTGCTCGGTTCGACCAGCCGGTTGATGCAGCGAATCAAGGTCGACTTGCCGGTCCCCGATGGGCCGATCACCGCGGTGAGACCCTGCGGGCCGATCTCGAGATTGATCTCGCGAAGGACCCACTGATCCGCTCGATAGGCCTTGCTCAGTCGGCGGATCGACAGGCTCTCGTACGGAGCCGCCCCCGCCAGGGCGGCCGCTTCCATGCTGCTCACTTGGCAGGCGGTGACTGCTGAGGTTGCTGCTGTTGCTGCGCCTTCTCCTGGGCGGCACGGCGTGCGGCGGCCGCACGTTCCTCGCGCTTGGTCTCCGCCTCGTAGGCTGCGCGGTTGTAGGGCGTACCAGACTTCTCGGCGACATCGCGAACCACAGCCCAGTCCCTGGCGTAGGTGATCGGGAGGAAGCGGTCGTCGCCGTTGAATTCCTTGATCATCGCTGGTGTGAAGCGGAAGGAGAAGAAGCACTCCTTGAGTTTGTCCGCCAGTTCGGGCTTGAGGTCATGCGCGTGCGCGAACGAGGAGGTCGGAAACACCGGGCTACGATAGATGATTCGGAATTCGGCGGTCTTGATGGTGCCGCGGACTCCCATTCGATCGTAAACGTCCGAAGCGACCGCGGCCATGTCATAGTCTCCCGACGCAACACCCAGCACCGACTTGTCATGCCCGCCCGACATCAGGGGCTTGTAGTCGGTATCAGGGCGCAGGCCGAGATCCGGGAACAGCACGCGCGGCGCCAAGTTGCCGGAGTTGGACGAGGGTGCCGTGTGGGCCACACGCTTACCCTTCAGGTCCGACAACTGCTGGAAGGGGCTCGACGCCTTGACGATCGCCAGCAGGTTGTAGCCGCGGACTTCGCCGTCGGTACCCTTGGCGGCGAATGGAACCGCGCCGGCCATGTTCACGGCGAAGCCGGTCGGACCGGTTGAGAAACCGGCAAAGTGCAGCCGGCCCGAGCGCATGGCCTCGATCTCGGCCGCGTTGGACTGCACCGGGTAGTAGAGGGTGCGCTTGCCAGTGCACTTCTCGAGGTGATCGGTGAATGGCTTGAAGACGTTGGCGTAGATCGCCGGGTCCTCAACGGGTGTGTAGGCCCAGACCAGGGTGGATGGGTCGCGCCACTTGGTGCGATCGGTCGGCGGGTCCGCCACCAGATCCTGATTGGCATCGCAATAGAGCGTATCGAGCTGCCCGCGATGCGGACAGCTGTCTTGCGCGTAGCTGAAAGGACTCGCGGTCATCGCAAAACCGGCGAGCATCGCCGCACGAATGATCGATTGCTTCATCAGGGTCTCCTTTATCGGTTTGCGCCGATGGTATTACAACAAAGGCGGCTCTCGATCGATGACTACGCCCGGTTCAGGGCATCGGCGTGTTCGAGCGATTGGAGCAGTTCAGCCGCGTCAACCCGCTGGTTGGGACGGTCCGACACGACCCGACCGTCTCGAAAGCTGATGATCCTGCTGGCGAATCGTGCAATCTCAAGGTCGTGAGTGACGTAGAGCACCGTTTGGCCACTCGCGTTCAGGCGTTGAAAGAGTGTCATGACCTCGAGCGCGGTCCGGGAGTCCAGTGCGCCGGTCGGCTCATCGGCGAGCAACAGCAGCGGATCGTTGATCAGCGCGCGGGCAATGGCCACTCGCTGCTGCTGCCCTCCCGAAAGTTGAGCGGGGGTGTGGCCCACTCGATCTTCCAGGCCCACTGCGCGCAACTGGTCGAGCGCCCTGCTCCGCCGCTCAGCCGCGGGCCGTCCGGCATACACCAGAGGCAGTGCCACGTTCTCGAGGGCATCGGCGCGCGGGAGCAAATTGAACTGCTGAAAAACGAAGCCAATCGCACGATTTCGCAAGGTGGCCAATTCATGACCGGAGAGCCCTGCGACCTCCTGCCCGGCTAGGCGATAGCTTCCGGCGCTTGCGCGATCGAGGCAGCCGATCAGGTTCATGAACGTGGATTTGCCCGAGCCCGAGGGCCCCATGATGGCGACGAATTCGCCGCTCGAGATGTTGGTTGATACATTGGCCAACGCAGTGACGGTGTGATCGCCCGAAGGATAGTGTCGCGCCAAGTCGCGAACTTCGATCAATGCTGGGGACGGGCTCACGCGCGATCCTCGGGAAAAAACCGTCAACGTTGCGGCTGAGCGGGCGGGCGCGGGGGGGGCGTCCCGGCCGGCGGAAGAACTTCTCGTTCGATCGGAACCGTGGCGAACGGGGCTGTTGGCGCAGCTGGCGCAGAGGCGCCAGACTCTGGGCTGCGATCCGCGCGCGCTCGGCGTGCCTGCTCGAGTGTCCCGTAACGCAACAGAAACTGCAGGGCCTGCTCTCGCAGCCAGGCGGCCTCGTCCGGCAAGCCAGCGCGCTCCAGATAGGCCGGCGCGTCCAGTCCCGACTGATTGCGCATCGTCGGATCGGCCCCTAACTCGATCAGCAAGCGAACGGCCTCTGGTTGTTTCATCCGGGCAGCCATCATCAATGGCGTTGTTCCGTTGGGGGACTCGGCATCAATGAAGGCGTGCTGTTCGACCAGCTGACGAATGATCCCGAGTTGCCCGCCCGTTGCCGCGTAATGGAGCGGCGTCCAACCAGCGCGATTGACCTGGGCGCCTCGTTCGATCAGCAATTTCAAGGTGCTCAGGTCCCCATGAAGCGCTGTCAGCATTAACGCCGTCTCACCGCCCTGCCCTGCTGCATCGATCTGGATCGTCCGCATCCTTGCCAGTTGTCGCGTGACCTCGAAAGCCTTGGAGCGAGCCGCATGAACGATCGCCGGTCCCCATTCGGGGTGGATGACATTGGGGTCGACGCCTCGACCCAACTCGAATCGAACCGCACCAAGGTCGTCGCCTTTCAGTTGGTCCCAGAAACCGTCGCCAGGGTTGACGGAACCGGCACGGGCAGGCGCTGCGCCCAGCGGCGAAGTCGTTGTTTGTGGGGCGCGTGACGATGCGGGTTGTGACGAGGCATCACTCCCCGTCAATCCGAGGTAGACCATGACCACCGCGGCGAGGGATCGACTCCCTGTGAACCGGTGTCGGTTCATGGTCCAAACAACCTCTGGAAGTTGCTGGTCGTGACCTCGGCAATGTGCTCGAGGCTCACCCCTCGAAGGTCGGCGAGGCATTGCGCAACGTGGCGGACGTAGGCCGGCTCATTGGTGCGGCCGCGATGGGGGACCGGTGCCAGGTACGGCGAATCGGTTTCAACGAGGAGCGCCTCATCGGGAACTTGTCGAGCGACCTCGCGCAAGTCGGCCGCGTTGCGAAAGGTCACGATGCCCGAAAACGAGATGTAGAACCCCAGCCCGATCGCAGCTTGCGCCGTGGCCCAGTCCTCGGTGAAGCAGTGCATGACGCCGCCGACCTGTTCAGCGCCCTCCTCTGACAGCAGTCGGACGGTATCGGCAGCCGATGAGCGCGTGTGGACGATCAGGGGTTTGCAGCACTGCCGCGCGGCCCGGATGTGGATCCGGAAGCGCTCCCGCTGCCAATCGAGCGTGGCGGGTGGGTGGCGGTAATAGTCCAGGCCTGTTTCACCGATGGCGACCACGCGTGGATCGCCAGCAAGCTTGCAGAGCGTCTCAACGTCTGGCTCCTGGACCTCCCGATACTCGGGATGGACCCCTACCGAGGCTTTCAGTCGCGCGTCTCGGTGGGCCAATGCGAGCACCCGCGGAAAATCCTCGAGATTGACCGCGACGCATAGCGCGGCACTGACCCCATGGTCCACCATGCGCTGCAGGCACTCATCGAATCGGTCAGCGAGCTCGGGGAAGTCGAGATGACAGTGTGAGTCGATCAGCATCAGGAAATTCTACGCCGCGGCCCCGTAGCGGCCGATGCATGACCCGCGTCGAGCCGGAAAATGTGGCGATAATTCAGTAGCGTATCCTCGATGAGAAGGCGCGCGTTGAGGGGGTGCGAGGCCCAGCGCAATTGCTCGCGCAGGGTCTGCTCGAAACGGCTGAGCGCGACCAGATCGACCTGTGTGGCGAGTTCCAGGAGTCGCGACGAGCGCCCGATGAAGTGAATCGGGCGCGCCCCGGCTCGGCAGCGCCCGAGGTCGTGGATCCAGCCATAAAGCGATTTGAGGACGGCGCCTGGCTCCATTGCCGACAAGGTTTCGGCAGCTTCCAGCGGGTCTGACTCGGGCAGGCGCGCCAGTGCTTCGATGATCAACTCTCGGGTGCCCCCATCGGGTTGACGAAGCAACTCCAGCGCTGCGAAGGGCGCGCCGACCGCCGCGGCCAGTGCAGTTTCTGCCTGTTCGACCGGGGCGCCCGTGACCTGGGCAAGCCATGACAGCACGGTCGGCGCGGAGGGCGCGGGTAGCGGCAGCCGGCGGCAGCGAGACCTGACGGTCGCCGGAAGGCGTTCGGGCCGATCGCTGGCCAGGAGAAATCGTACCGCCGCCGGTGGCTCCTCGAGGGTCTTGAGCATCGCATTGGCGGCGGGCCCGTTCAGCGCATCGGCTGGGTCGATCAACACGATGCGCTCGCCACCGCGGTGGCTCGCCAACTCGACGAAGGTAGAGAGCTCCCTGATCTGGTCGATCACGATCTCCCGAGACGGCTTTGCAGTTCGGCTCGAGCGGGCCGGAGCGTCAGGGTCCACCGGTTGATCCGCTTGCGGCCGGACCCAGCGAAAGTCCGGGTGATTTCCCTCCTCTAGCCATCGGCAGGCGGCGCATCGGCCGCACGCCATTCGACTCGGCAGTGGCTGTTCGCACAAGCGAGCCGCAGCCAGCGTGAGCGACAGGGCGCGCTGGCCACTGCCCGCCGGCCCGGCGAACAGTATCGCTTGTGCAAGTTGTTCGAGCCAAGGCGGCAGGGCGTCGATCATGGCCGCCACTGGTCGGCGAGGGTCTGCAAACGACGGGCGATGGTTTCGCGTGCCTGATGTCCGTCAACCCTGAAAAAGCGCTGCGGATCGGCAAGTGCTCGTTCTCGATAGGCTCGTGCAACGCGCTCGAAAAAGCTCAGATCCTCGCGCTCGATCCGGTCCGCTGCCCTGGCCCCGGCCCGCCGACGAGCCGCCTCCTCGGGGTCTAGCTCGAACAGGATCGTCAGGTCCGGTTGTAGATCCGGATGCACGAGCGCCTCGACCGCTGCCACCGTCGGCGGCCCAAGCTCGCGTCCGCCTCCTTGATAGGCGTAGGTCGAATCAGTAAATCGGTCGCAGACGACCCAGCGGCCCGCCGCCAAGGCGGGACGAATGACCCGCTCGAGGTGGTCGGCTCGCGCCGCAAAGGCGAGTAGCAATTCGGTCCTCGCCGACATGGGATGGCTGAGCAGCAACTGACGGATCGACTCGGCGAGCGTCGTGCCACCCGGCTCCCGGGTCACCTCCACCTCGATGCCCCGAGCGCGTAGCCGTTGCGCAAAGGTCTCGACGTGCGAGCTCTTGCCCGCACCGTCAATACCCTCGAAGGTAATGAACCGACCGGGGCCGGCGGGATGAATCGAATGGGACATCAGGGCTGCCCTCGCTGATAGCGGTTGACGGCACGCTGGTGCGCTGCCAAGTCCTCCGAAAACTCGCTACTGCCATCGCCACGCGCGACGAAATAAAGCGCGCGCGTTGTCGCAGGGCGAACCGCAGCTTCGAGCGAGCTCCGACCTGGAAGGGCAATCGGCGTTGGTGGCAAGCCCATGGTGACATAGGTATTGTAGGGCGATGCGGTTTGTAGGTCCGCCCGACTCAAGCGCCCGCTATAGCGCTCGCCCAGTGCATAGATCGTCGTCGGATCGCTTTGAAGTCTCATCCCGCGATTCAGGCGGTTGACGAAGACACCTGCGATGGGTCCTCGATCCTCGTCTCGTCCAGTCTCTTTTTCGATGATCGAGGCGAGAACCAGGGCTTCGTAGGGGTGACGAAGGGGAAGATCAGCGCTGCGCCGGGCCCAGACGATCTCGAGCTGTCGTTTCATCGCCTCGAGGGCCTGACGGTAGACGAGCAGCTCGCTCGTGCCCGGTGCGAATCGATAGGTATCCGGTAGCAGCAGACCTTCGCCCGAGGGCCGGTCGACCGCCAGCAGTCTTAACAACTCTGCTGTGCTCAGCGCGTGAGTCTCGCCCGTGAAATCGGGATGCTCGCTCATCGCCTTGCGAACGCGATCGAAGGTCCAGCCCTCGATGATCCGAATCGACGGCAGGCGCCCCTCGCCACGGCTCATCCGATCCAGCAAACCGGCCAGTGACAGTCCCGGCTCTACGTCGTAATAGGCGGCTTTCAGGCGAGGGCCATCGCCTCGCCAGCGAATCGCGAGGCTCAATCGCCAGGGCGCAAGGTCGATGCCCGCCCGCGCCATCGCTTCGCTGATACGCTCCGGGCCGGCCCCAGCGGCGATTCGGATCGTTCGAGCGCTCTCGCTCCGATGGAGCGGCGCGACCTGATAGGCGTGTCGGAGCATCAGCGCAGCGACGATCGCTGAAACGCAAAGCGCACCAGCGCAAAGCGCGAGTTGACGCAGGAACCGGGAACGGTTGACAGACATGAGGTGGGCGAAGCGCCGGCATTCGGTCGGGCATGGAGACCCGGCTCGGGCAGTGTTCCTATAATAATCGGATGGACAAGAAGACACTCGAGCCGGGGTTCGACCCGGCGCCCATCGACGAGGCGCTCGCCGCCATCGGCGCCCTCCGACAACAGGATGCCTGCGGGCCGCAGGCATCCTTTGCGACTGGTTCGTCCCTCGATCCCTCGCTTTGGCATCAGGGCGTCGTTTGTCCTCGCCCCGATCTCGGACTGCTCAGGGTCAGTGGTGCCGAGGCAGCCACTTTTTTGCATGCTCAGATGACCAATGAGGTCGAAAAGCAGCCACCCGGCCACCTGTTGCTCAATGGGTATTGCTCGGCCAAGGGAAGACTCCTGGCTACGGCTTGGCAATGGCGCGATCAGGGCGATGTTTGCCTCCTGGTCTCCCGGTCCCTCGCAGCACCGCTGGCAAGGCGTCTGTCGATGTTCGTGCTTCGCGCCAAGGCCAAGGTCCAGGATGTCTCGGGTCAGGCGCTGGCGGGTGATCGGCTGGCGGCCGCGCTGGCCGCGCTGGGTCTAGGCGTCCCCGCCGATGGGCAATTGGCCGAACGGTCGGACGGTCTGGTGGTCCTCGCCCAGGGGTCGGTCCCCCTGGCGGAACGGGCCATCCGCCGAGCCTTGTTGGTCGTTCCGCGGACGCTTTTGCCGGAGGTTTGGTCGCAGATCTGCAAGCACCTGCAGCCGGCCGATTCGCCACTGTGGCGCTGGTCCGATGTCCTGAGTGGGATCGGCTGGGTGACCCCTGCCGTCTCCGAACATTTCGTGCCCCAGATGATCAACTTTGATCTGACCGACGGAGTCAGCTTCAAAAAAGGCTGTTACCCAGGGCAGGAGGTGGTGGCGCGCAGCCACTATCTGGGCAAGCTCAAGCGTCGCAGTTTCCTCGGTCGAATCGATGCGGCAGCAGCCCCGGACCCGGGTACCGACGTCACGTCCGCCACTGACGGTACGCCTTGTGGCGAGGTGCTCCTCGCCGGCGTCGACCCGTTTGGCGCGGTGCTGGTTCTTTTCGAATCGCAGTGGGCTCAGGCCAGATCAGCGAGGATCGGCCAGTCGTCGATCGGCCTGATGACCCTGCCCTACCCTGTTCCCGTGACTGAATAGTCGACCGTGGAGAATGAGCCGAAGCTGGCTGTACGCTCCCAAGCACCCAAGCCATGTGCCTGATCGCCTTCGCGCTCAACGCCCATTCCGAGTGGCCGCTGATTCTCGCCGCCAATCGAGATGAGTTTCACGATCGCCCCTGTGCGCCCGCGCACTGGTGGGACGATCATCCGGGCATCTACGGCGGGCGCGATCTCAGCGCCCGCGGGACCTGGTTGGGCGTGAGCCAGCGGCGGCGGCTGGCGGCGATCACCAATTTTCGTGAGTCCCGCGACGCCCCACCCCCAACGCCTGGCCCCCTCCCGACGCGCTCGCGGGGTGAACTCCCGACGGCCTTTTTGAGCGCGGTCGGCACGGGGGCTGAATGGGCCGAGGCTTGCGAGGCTGACCTC
>CAZAVT010000022.1:12584-17866 GCA_964488395.1 uncultured Burkholderiaceae bacterium
GCTTCAATGCGCTATTTTTCGACTGGGAACCCACGGGCGCCATCGGTGCCTGTTACCTGAGTAATCGCCATCCTCACGCAGCCCTGCATTCGATCGCACCCGGCATTCATGGTTTGTCCAACCATTTGCTCGGAACGCGTTGGCCCAAGGTGAACCGTTTGTGCAAGGTCCTGACCGAGGCGCTTGCCCGACCGGCTCAGATCGAATCGCTGTTGTTTGCCGCGCTGGCCGACCGCGAGCCGGTCCAGCCTCACGAACGCCACGATGCGGACCCGGAGACTTCTCACGAGATTCTTCAGCGAACGCCGTTCGTGAGTGATGGTCGCTATGGCACGCGCGCTTCGACCCTGGTGATGGTCGGCGCGAACCGCCAGATTCGGTTCATCGAGCGCAGCTGGGACTGGCATCGTGACGCCCCTCGTCTGATGGCCGAACGCCGCCTCGAGGCCGTGTTCTAGCGCAGCGTACGGACCATCCGGATGTGCTCGATGCCTGCCTCCAGGTAGGGGGCGCCGACTGACACAAAGCCGTGTCGGAGGTAAAACGCCTCGACATAGCGCTGCGCGCTCAGTTCGACTTGCCGATCTCCCCGGCGGGCTGCGGCGCTGACGAGGTGCTCGAGCACCTGGCCGCCAATGCCGCCGCGACGTCCGTCGCGAAGCACCGCCATCCGACCGATGTGTCCATCAGGGAGAAGGCGACCCGTTGCGATCGGCCGCCCCAAGAGTCGGGCGAGACAGTGGATCGAGACCGGATCCGAGTCATCCCATTCCAGCGAGGGATCGATGCCCTGCTCCCGAACGAACACCTCGATGCGGATAGGCTGAGCCAAGGCTTGCAAGTCGCTCCAACTGCCCAGGGTCAGGCAGACAGGGGGCGAAAGCCTAGAGGCCTCGTGACTGGGGGCGCTAGGCGTCATTGCTGATGGCGCGGTGCAAGCTCGGGCCGCGCACGAAAGGGGTCAGAGGGGTTGCGACCGGTCAGGATGTCCTGGAGCCGAAGTTCCACCGCGCCGAGAATCTTGGGGTGGGTCAGGCAGTAGAAGCGCCGCTCGCGGACGGCGTCAAAGACGAGTTCCGCGATAGCTCGGGCATCCAGGCGCCCAGCGCCAACGGCCTGGTTGAGCGAGCGTTGTGCGGCGATCATGGATGGCGTCGCGGGTTGCGCCGACTGGAGTGCAGCCGGTCGGTTGCGTTCGGAACGGTCGATCCCAGTGGGTACGAATGCCGGACAGAGTACGGAGACGCCCAGGCTGGCCTCGGCCAGACGCAGGTCCTGATGCAGGGTCTCGCTCAAGGCGACGACCGCATGTTTGCTGACGTTGTAGACCCCCATCAATTGCGGCGAGATGAGGCCGGCGACTGATGCCGTATTGATGACATGACTGTCGTCGCCTTGCGCAATCATTCGAGGGACGAAGCTGTGTACGCCATGGACGACGCCCATCAGATTGACCCCGAGCACCCATTGCCAATCGGCGGGCGAATGCTCCCAGATGTAGCCGCCTGTGGCGACCCCGGCATTGTTGAAGAGCAGATGAACAGCCCCATACCGCTCAAAGCATTCATCGGCGAGCGACTGAACCTCTTGAGCGCAGCTGACATCGGTTTGCCGTGCGAGGACTTCGGCCCCGGTCGTTCGCAACTCCGCTGCGCAGATCTCGAGCGAGTGCGGCTCGATGTCGGCCAGCGCGAGACGCATACCGAGCCTGGCTGCCTGATGGGCGAATTCGCGACCGAATCCGCTGGCGGCACCAGTGATTACACAGACTTTGTTTTCAAAGATTTGCAAGCGCAACCTCAAAATCTTTATGACACGACCTTCACGAGCTGCTTGCCGAGATTTCGACCTTTCAGAAGCCCCAGAAACGCCTCGGGCGTCGACTCGATGCCCTGGGCGATGCTCTCCCGGTAGCGCAGTCGTCCCTGGGCCACCTGTTCGCCGAGTCCGGCCAGTGCCTCGGCCCAGACCCCAGGCTGCTCCGAAATGATGAACCCCTGAACTTTAAGTCGATTAACAAGAATCGATCGGAAGTTATTGATCGGCATGGGCTCGCCGCTGTAGCCCGCGATCAAGCCGCAGACTGCAATCCGCCCGAAGGCATTCATCCGGGCAAGTGCGCGATCGAGGATCTCGCCGCCGACATTCTCGAAGACACCATCCAGACGATTCGGACTCGCCTCGCGCAGGCGGGTGCCGAAATCGGCTGCCCGGTAGTCCAGGCAGGCATCGAATCCAAACTCCTCGACAACGACTCGGCATTTTTCGGCGCCTCCGGCGATGCCGATCACTCGACAACCGGCGGACTTTGCCAACTGACCGGCAATGCTGCCGACCGCGCCGCTGGCGGCCGAGACAAGGATCGTCTCGCCTGCCTTGGGCTCAATGATGTGCTTCATGCCGTACCAGGCCGTCACCCCGGGCATACCCACCGCTCCAAGATAGGCCTGGATCGGGATCTGTCGGTCGTCGATACGTCGAAGACCCCGCCCGTCAGAGTCGGCGAACAACTGCCAACCGAATCCACCAACGACCTTGTCGCCGATCTTGAACTTGGGATGACGGGACTCGACCACCTCGCCGACCCCCCCGCCCTGCATGACGGTATTCAGCGCCTGAGGGGGCGCGTAAGAGCGCACGTCATCGAGACGACCGCGCATGTACGGATCGACCGACAGGTAATGCAGACGTACCCTCAAATGCCCGTCAGCCAGTGGGATGAGCGGTGCCTCGACCAGTCGAAAGCAGTCGCTGCGTGCCTCTGCCTCGGGCCTCTTGACGAATAGCCACTGCAGGTTCTTCTCGGTCATCGGCATGAACATTCTTCCTCAACGGGGCATGAACTTGAAGGTGCCGGAGCCGCGCGCGACCAGTCGGTCTTCGGCATCCCGGATCTCGGCTTCACAGAAACACATGCTTCGGGTGCGATGAACGCTGGTCCCGGTGCAGGTCAATTCGCCCGTTCCGCCGCGCATGAAGCTGGTCTTCATCTCGATCGTCACCATCCGCACCTGCAGGGGGTCATCGGCGGTCGATCGGGCCGTCATCGCCATGGTGACATCGAGCAAGGTCATGAGGGCCCCGCCATGGGCGACTCGCCCGGAATTGGTCATATGGTCCTGGATGGCAAGCCGCGTGACGACTCGTCCCGGCAGCGATTCGACGGGTTCGATGCCGAGCCAATCGATAAAGGGAATGGCAACATCAAAACGGGTACGTTCGGTGGGCATCGGGGGTCTCGGCTCAGACGGCGCTCATGCCGCCGTCCACGGCCAGGACCTGGCCGGTGATGTGCCGGCCGGCCTCTGAGCAGAAGAGCAGCGCCGCACCCTTGAGGTCTTCGTCGCCGCCCAGACGCCTTAAAGGCGTGATGGCGAGAATCGACTCTCCGAAAGCGGCGAGCGCTCCACGGCTCAGTCGCGAGGGAAAAAAGCCGGGCGCCAGTGCGTTGACGTTAATGCCGAATTCGCCCCATTCTCCCGCGAGGGTGCGGGTGAAGTTGATCAATCCACCCTTGGTCGTGTTGTAGGCGATGGTCTCGTTAGTGTTGGGCGGATTGCCACGCAGCCCAGCCACCGAGGCGATGTTCAGGATCCGCCCATGGCGGCGCGGGATCATCGAGTCACGCCCGATGGCTTGAGTCAGGACGAAGATGCCCGTCAGATTCAAATTGACGAGCTTCTGCCAGGCCTCGAGCGGGTGGTCCTCGGCCGGTGCGGCCCAGGCGGTGCCTGCGTTGTTGACCAGGATGTCACAGTGCCCAAGCCGCGTCAGCGCCTGTGCGGCGAGATGGCGCACCGCATCGGGTTGACCGAGATCGGCGCTTAGGCTGCTGCAGACGATGCCTCTTTTGCGCAGGTGCTCGACCGCTTCATCGAGCTCGGGCTGGCGGCGGGCCGTAATCAGCAGTTCGGCGCCTTGTTCGCCCAACGCCTCGGCAATCTGCAGTCCCAGCCCCCGTGACGCGCCAGTGATGATGGCCTTGCGACCGCTGAGGTCGAAGAGCCTCATGAGCGGGCGCCCGCCCGCCCCTTTGTCGTCGGCTGTACTTCCGGCTGAGCCCGACATCGCTTCAACGCCCAGCGACTTCGAACAGCCCCGCTGCGCCCATGCCACCGCCCACGCACATCGTCACCACGACATGTCGCGCCTTGCGGCGACGGCCCTCGATCAATGCATGGCCGACCAGCCTTTGACCACTCATCCCGTAGGGATGCCCGATCGCGATCGCCCCTCCGTTGACGTTGAGCCGCTCGCCGGGGATGCCCAGCCGATCGCGGCAGTAGAGCACCTGAACCGCAAAAGCCTCGTTCAGCTCCCATAGATCAATGTCGTCGACCCGCAGACCCGCCCGTGCGAGGAGCTTAGGGACCGCAAAGACCGGGCCAATCCCCATTTCATCCGGCTCGCACCCTGCGACCGCAAAGCCCCGAAACCAGCCCAAGGGCTTGAGACCACGGCGCTCTGCGAGGCGTGCCTCCATGACGACACAAGCGCCAGCGCCATCGGAGAACTGACTGGCGTTGCCAGCAGCGATCACGCCACCCGGCGTTGCTGAGCGGATCTGTCTGACCGCCTCGACGGTGGTCCCGGGACGCCGTCCCTCGTCGTCGGCGAGGGTCACTGATCGGCTGAGTACACGTCCGCTCTCCTTGTCGGCGACCGCCATGTTGACCGTGATGGGCACGATCTCGTCCCGAAACAATCCAGCCTCCGCGGCTGCACAAGCCCGTTGCTGGCTTTGTGCCCCGTATTCGTCCTGCCGTTCGCGGGCAATGTTGTAACGACGGGCAACCTGCTCGGCGGTCTGCAACATCGGCCAGTAGATCTCGGGCTTGTTCTTTGCCAGCGCCTTGTCCTTCAGCATGTGCTGGTTCATCTCGGCCTGAACGCAGGAGATCGACTCGAGACCCCCGGCCACGTAGACCTCGCCCTCGCCCGCGAGGATCCGCTTCGCGGCCATGGCGATCGTCTGGAGACCCGATGAGCAGAAGCGGTTGACCGTGACACCCGGCACCGTCACCGGGCAGCCCGAGGCAACAGCGACCTGCCGGGCGATGTTGAGGCCAGTGGCGCCCTCGGGATTGGCGCAGCCCATCAGCACGTCTTCGACCTCGCCTGGCTCGATACCTGCTCGCTCGATGGCGGCACGTACGACGTGCCCGCCCATCGTGGCACCATGGGTCATGTTGAGCGCGCCCCGCCAGCTCTTGGCGAGTCCGGTTCGGGCGGTGGAAACAATGACGGCTTCACGCATGGCTCGATTCCTCAACCGTTGAATC
>CAZAVT010000023.1:0-3523 GCA_964488395.1 uncultured Burkholderiaceae bacterium
TCCAACCGGTGAGAGAGCCAAAGACCGTGGTCGCCATCGCATCGCCAGGTAGGCGCGCCGAAAAGAGCAGCATGCCCACGAGGGCGGTGCCCATCAGCGCAAGTCCGACCCAGATCCCGAGCGCGAGCAAGCCAAAGAGCGTGGCAATGGTGATCGCCGCATAAAGCGCGGAAAACTCAGTCACCATGACCTCCCTGGTTCACCAGTCCCTCATCGGGGGCACGCTTCTTGAGGACAGCGGTCACGCCCGCATCCAGGAAGGCAATCGTGAATACGATCGCCCCCCAGCTCATCGCTGCCTGCGGGATCCACATCGGCAGCGCGATCAGACCGCTGCTTTTTTCGTTGAGCTCGATCGAGATCCAGGTCATTCGCGAGAAATACCAGGCCACCCAGCCAGCGAGCACGGTGCTTGCCGCCCAGGTGAGCCAGGCGACGGCTCGTCGCGGGCCCGGCGAGAGCAGGTCAACGACCAGCCGGACCTGGATGTGATTTCCGCTCCTCAGCGCATCGGCGAGCGCGAGGAAAGCGGAGGCACCCATAAAATAGCCCGCGAACTCGTCGGAGTCTCGCGGCGTGTAGGGCAGCACCTGACCCCCGAGCTGATAGAGGATCAGGACGAGCACGCCGACGAAGCAGACAGCCCCCAGGGCGGCGGTCCCTCGGTACAGTCCGTCGATCAGCGTGCGCATCGTCGCGATTGAGCGTAGGGGCGGTCAGGCGCTGGTCGCGGTCAAGGCCTCCGGAAGGCCTCCAGCACGGCCTTGCCTTGGGCGCTGGCATCGGCGCTCCACTCGTTGATCAGCTGGATACCGATCTTGTCGAGGTCGGCCTTGAGCTGAGCGTTTGGCGCCTGAACGATCATGCCGTTGTCGCGCAGGGTCTGCTTGGTCGACTCGGCGGTGCGCCGGCTCGAGGCCCAGCCGGCCTCTTCGGCGCGAGCGGCTTCGGCGAGGAGCGCCTTCTGGACGTCGGGCGCCAGCTCGGCGAAGGCCTTGCGGTTGGCGATGATCATGTTCTTTGGCAGCCAGGCCTGAATGTCGTAGAAGTGCTTGACCGACTCCCAGATCTTGTAGTCGATGCCCGACTGGGCCGAGGAGATTTGTGAGTTGATCCGTCCCGAGGCGAGCGCCTGCGCCACTTCGGCCGCCTGGATCGTGACCGACTTCGCCTTGACGATCTCTCCGATTCGGGCGGTTCCGCGGTCGTAGGCACGCCAGGCAAGCCCCGCCATGTCGGCGATGGAATTGATCGGCTTCGGCACGAACAGCCCTTGCGGTGGCCAGGGCACCGCGTAGAGCAGCATCAGACCCTGATCCTCAAGGAGCTTCTCGATCACCGGACGTTGGGCTTTCCAGAGCTTGGCCGCATCGTCGTAGTTGGTCGCCAGAAACGGCAGCCCATCGGCGGAGTAGGCGGCGTTTTCGTTGGCGAGCGTCACCATCAGCACTTCACCGAGCGGCACCTGGCCTTGTTGCACCGCCCGCTTGATCTCGAGCATCTTGTAGAGCGAGGCGTTGGGGTGCACCTTGATCGCGAGCTTGCCGCCGGTTGCCTTACCGACTGCCTCGGCGAAGGCAACGTTGTTGACCGTATGAAAATTGGCGGGTGCATAGCCGGTGGGCATGTTCCAGGCAGTCTGGGCGATCGCAGCACCCGCCAACAGGCTCGTGCCTGCAGCGATGATGGCGGCGGTCAGGACGGTTCTACGCAGCATCGGGAACTCCTCAGCGTGGTGGGGTTGGATCAGTTTGTCGGGATGGCCGCTGGCCCACCGGACGACGCCGGGGGGAGGCCGCGCCCAGGCGCAGATCGCGGCCATTGGGGCGAAGGGCCGTGCGCCCCTGATCATTGTTGGCTTCGACGAGTCGGGCCAGCAATTCCATGAAGGTCTTTCGTTCGAGCGCCGAGAGCGGTGCGAGTAAGCGGGTCTGGCAGGCCTGCATCTGTGCATCGAAGCGGCGCAGCACCGTCATGCCCCGAGGCGTCGCAAGGCAGAGCTTGCGACGCCGATTGACAGGATCGACCACTCGCGAGACCAGGCGTCGCGACTCAAGCCGCTTGAGGATGCCAGTGACGTTGGCGCGATCGAGGCCCAGTTCCTCGCCGATCGTGAACTGGTCAATGTTGGGACGGCTGGCGAGGATGCTCAGCAATCCGTATTGGATCGGCGTGATCGAGCCGCCGGCAACCTGCTCGACGAACATGGCGACGTGGATCTGATGCAGCCTGCGGATCAGGTAGCCCGGACGGTCCCAGATCAGCTGCCCGCTCGCCGCGCCGGCGGGCCCTGACTCAGGCGCGCCATCACGGTCGAGCTCGTCGGCGCTGCTACGGGACGGGTCTGTAGGTCTCCTCACCGCTCACCCTGTGCGCTCCCCGATGATCGGGGTCTGCGATCTGTTTATATGCAAACGATCATGGCACGCGCACTTTGGCGATGTCAACGCGGCGAGGTGGGCGCCGCGAGAAACTCGAGCCACAACCCCATGGCATGGTCGCCCGGCAACAGCAGACTGCGACCCCAGAGCCCCGGCTGCCAGTCAGGCGCCACGCCCAGCGCCACCGCCCGCGCGCTGATCGGCGCTTCGTCGGCCACGTTCAGCGTCACGCCGATCACGCCCGCGGCACCTCGGGCCGCGAGAAAATCAGCCGTCGCCCCTGCTCCCTGGGGCTCGAGGATCACGAGCGACTGCCGGTCGGTGACTCGCAATTCGTGCGCGTTCGCCGCCAGTGCGGGCCAGGCGAGACTGCGGATCAGCGGCAGGCCCATCGCGGCGAACTGCGGGAGCGCGACGGCCGCCTCGGGCACGGCGATCCAGACCGCCCGCCCGCCATGGACCCCGTTGGGCTGAAGAGGGAGCTGGCGTGCGTACGCGGTCTGCGCCTGCCAGTCCTGACGGTACTGGATCAGCGACAGGGTCTCCCGCCGAAAGGGCGCCCGTTCAAAATTCACGAGCCACCAGCCTTGCGACAAGGGTCCCGCCTCGTCCTCCGGCAGAAAACTACCTGCAGTTGGCGCCGTGGCGGCGAGCCCCGCAGCGAGCAGCGCCCGTGAAGTCTGGATCGCCGACGGCACGGCCAGCACCACCGAATGCCCGCCTTCGGACCGATCGAGGAAGGCCATCATCTCCGGCCGGCCGGTTCGTGCCTTTTCGGGATCCTTGATCGAAAGGAATTCGAGGTAGAAAGCATCCTGAAATCGCGCGAGCGTCTGCCACGAACCCAGGGGATGACCAAAATTAGACCCTCGCGGGGGCAGCGCAAAGCCCAGGCGGTCCCGAAAGTGATCCTTGGCCGCCTCCAGGTCGCGGGCCAGTACCCGCACATGATCGAGCCCATGAATCGAGAATAGGGAATCGTTGTGGCTCATGAGGGCCTCCTTGAGGCGTCCGGCGAGGAACGGTCGAATCGGGCTGCACCCACGGGCCAATGGGGCTTGAGGTCGTTGGGCTCGAGCCCTCGCGTGACGAAATGCAGCCGCGAGCCGCGATTCTCGGCCGTCGCGCTCGGAGCGGGGTTC
>CAZAVT010000023.1:3561-4649 GCA_964488395.1 uncultured Burkholderiaceae bacterium
TGTCCGACCGCCTGCACCGCGAAGCCCCCCTCGGGCGTCACGAGCTCGCCCGTGAGCCGCAACAGGCGATCTCCGAAACGATCGATCAGCCCCTGCAGCCACTGCCCGACTGCATCGAGGGGCTGCTGTTCTTGCCATCCCAGCAGGTAGTGCTCGATCGCCTCATCGCTCGCGGAGCGAATCCTTGTCGGGTCGCCCAGGGTCAGTCCCTCGCCCGGTGCCGGTAAGGGGGGGCTGTCGAGCCAGAAGGTGGCAGTCAGCGCATCGCGCTCGATCAGGTGGTCGGCCAGTTCGATGGTCTGGGTATCGGCGTGACCCACGATCGTGAGCGAGGCGATCCGGCAGGCGGCACTGGCGATCGGGGAGGCTGCGACCTCGGCGAGCGCTCGCTGAGCGTCAGCCACCGCGGCGGCAAAGAGCACGCGATCGAAGGCCTCGGCCTCGCCCCGGGAGCGCCGCTTGAGCAGTTCGAGCAGCGCCACCGTAAATCCGCCGCGCGGCCGGCAGCAAATGCATTCGGGGCCTACTTCGATCGTCTCGACCAGCGTCGGGTCATCGATGAGAAAGGCGGTGCGAGCAAGACTCGCTCGCAGCCGCTGCAAGTCGTTCGCATCGGCGCCGGCGAGCAGGGTGAGTGGCGTACGTTGCATGGTTCAGCTCAACTGCCCGATGAGCGCGTCCAGGGCCGCGGCGACAGCGGCCAGACGGACCGCGTCGCGGTTCCCTGTGAAGACCTGTCGGACGACCTGTGTTGTCCGGCCCGCGCGTGCAGCAGCGATATAGCAGGTGCCCACAGGGTTGCGCTCGTTGCCGCCACCCGGGCCAGCGTATCCAGTGACCGCAACGCTCACGCCCGCGCTGGAGTGGCGCAGCGCGCCCTCGGCGAGTCCAGCAGTGACTTCGGCGCTCACCGCACCGTGGCGGGAGGATATCGCCTCCGGTACGCCCAGACCGGTGGCTTTGGCACGGTCATGGTAGAGGACGAAGCCCCGTTCGAAGGTTTGCGACGCTCCCGGCACCGAGGTGAGGCAGGCCGACACCAATCCGGCCGTACAAGTTTCGGCAGTGGCAATCCGGAGGCCGGCAGC
>CAZAVT010000023.1:4659-17857 GCA_964488395.1 uncultured Burkholderiaceae bacterium
CCCGCGCGGCTTCGAGCGCACGGGCAGCCTTTTCAAGTAGCGCGGAATCGAACATTTCAGATCTCCCGTTCGGGCCGATTGCGTCAGTCCATTGGGCCTTACAGCCGGCTGCTGTGGATGGCCCCGCCTTTCATGATCAGATGTAAACGGGCGCGTTCCTCGAGGACGCGGATGTCGGCGAGCGGATCGCCATCGACCACCAGGATGTCGGCGAGCCGGCCCGGCGCGATCATCCCGAGGTCGTCCCGGCCGATGCATTGCGCTGCTTGCGAGGTCGCGGCCACCAGAGCCTGCATTGGGCTCATGCCCAGCCAGTCGACCATGAAGCGCAGCTCGACGAGGTTCTCGCCCACCAACAGCCGGTGCGACTGATCGGTCCCGAAGGCCACCTTGACGCCACGTCGCACCGCCTCTTTCCAGAGGGGAATCTGGCGCTCCATCTTGTCCAGGATTTCTCGCTCCTTGACATCCTCGGTGGCAAGCTGTTGTCGATCCCAGGCGGCGTTGCGGCTTCGGTGTTCGAGCGACAGGGGGACTAGCGCGAGCGTGGGCACCCACCAGACGCCCTGTCGGATCATCTGCTCGACGCAGCCTTCGTCGATGAACCAGCCATGCTCGATGGAATGCACGCCTGCAGCCAGTGCGGTACGGATCCCGTCGACCCCTTCGGCGTGGACCGCAACGGTCTTACGTCTCATGGCCGCTTCGCTCACCGCGACCCGGATCTCCTCGGTGGTGAACTGAGCCTCATCCCAGGAGTCGGTGACCGAGGTGATGCCGCCGGTTGCACAGATCTTGATGAAGTCGGCGCCAGCCATCAGCAGCTGCCGTACCAGCCGGCGTACATCGTCCACGCCGTCGGCCACTGGGCTGGGCAGCCAGGCACGCTTCTGGATCCGCATGCCGGCGGGCACCCAGGCATCGCCGTGGCCACCGGTCTGCGACACCATCGCAATCGAGATCTGCAGTCGCGGGCCCTTGATGACGCCCTCTTCGATCGCCTGGCGAAAGCCTGCATCGGCCCCGCCCATGTCGCGCGCGGTGGTCACACCGCAATCCAGGGTCTCCTCGAGGATCGCCGTCGATCGCAGGACGTTGTAGGTCGGTGTGTTGAGCAGGTGCTGGCGCATGTCGCGAGCGCGATAGGTGCCATGGACATGGCAGTCGATGATGCCGGGTAGCACCGTGCGGCCCGCGACATCAAGCACGCGCGTGCCCGCTGGCACCTTCACGTCCCGGCCGGCCGCCGTGATGCGGCCACTTTCGATCAGAACCGTGGCGTTGCGCACCGGGTCGCGGCCGCTGCCGTCGATCAGGGTGCCGCCGGTGAGAGCAATCGCTTCCAAATTCAATCCTCCAGCGAGACAAACACGTTCTTGACTTCGGTGTAGAGCTCGAGCGCGTGCATCCCGAGCTCGCGGCCGATTCCCGACTTGCCCCGACCACCGAAGGGCGCAAGAAATCCGTAGCGACTGGCGCTGCCGTGCGAGTTGATGCTGACCATCCCGGTGCGCAGGGCCTTGGCAACCCTCAACGCCCGACCGATATCGCGACTCCAGATCGACGCATTGAGTCCGTAGGGACTGTCGTTGGCGAGCGCGACCGCCTGCGACTCGTTGTCGAAAGCGATCACCGCAGCGACCGGCCCGAAGATCTCCTCCTGTGCGATCCGCATCCGGTTGTCCACCTCGGTCAGGATGGTGGGCGCGTAGTAGGCGCCCGCCTCGAGGCCGGGCGGCGGGTGACCGCCGCTCAGCAACCGCGCCCCTTCGGCGAGACCGGCTTCGACATGGCGGTGGACCTGATCGCGCTGGGCGAGCGACACCAGGGGGCCAATCTCGGTCGCCGGATCGCGCGGATCCCCCACCCGAACCCCGGCCGTGGCCTGCGCAAAGGCCTCAAGGAAGCGGTCATGAACGCTGCGTTCAACCAGGATCCGGGTCCGTGCCGAGCAACTTTGGCCCGCGTTGCCGAAGACGGCCTTGACCGCCTCGCTCGCGCACCGGTCGAGATCAGCGTCGGCGAAGATCAGGTTGGGGCTCTTTCCACCGAGTTCGAGGGTCACCCGCTTGATGTCATGGGCCGCCATCGAGAGCAGTTTGGCCCCGGTCACCGTTTCCCCAGTGAAGGAAATCTTGTCGATCGTAGGGTGGGAGGCGATCGCCAGTCCCAGCGCTGCGCCCGGTCCTGGCAGCACATTGAACACGCCGGCGGGGATGCTGGCGGCGATTGCGATCTCCCCCAGGATGAGCGCCGTGAGCGGGGTGTTGCTCGCAGGCTTCAAGATGACCGTGCAGCCTGCGGCGAGCGCCGGAGCGACTTTCCAGGCGGCAGCGAGAAAGGGGAAGTTCCACGGCGTGATTGCCGCAACCACGCCGATCGGTTCGCGTAGCGAAAAGTCCAAGACGCCTTGCCCCATTGGGATGGTGTCGCCGTAGAACTTGTCCATGGCACCGGCGTAATACTCGAAGACGTTGGCGGCTGAATCCACCTCATTGAGCGAATTGGCGATGGTCTTGCCACCGTTTTCGGTCTCGAGCGCCGCGATATCCTCCCGGCGTGCGCGGATGCCGTCGGCCACTTTGCGCAGCAGCTTGCCGCGCGCAAAGGGCGACATGCCGCTCCAGCGCCCGTCATCAAAGGCTCGGCGTGCCGCGCGCGCCGCGCGATCGAGATCGGTCGGGCCGGCCTGTGCGACCTGCGCGAGCGTGCGCCCGTCGATCGGGCTGCGGGTGGCGAAGGTGCGGCCGTCTTCAGCGTCGCTGAATCGTCCGTCGATCAGGAGTTGGGTCTGCATGGTTGCCATTCAAAAAAAGTGGCCTCGGCTGTGCCCGGGTCAACTGGCCAAGCGGTCTGGACGACTGCTGGCTGGCGACTCGACCGCTTTGTCGTCTTTAGCCACCGGTGGCTGCGGTCTGCGCTTCGATGACCAGCGCGCGGGCCGCTTGCGCTGGATCGTCGGCGGCGTAGACCGCCCGCCCGACGACCCCCAGGACGCTGCAGCCAGCGGCAGCGGGTACCAGATCAGCGAGTCGACCGCCGAGCGGTCCAATGCCGGGCACCACGAAGGTCGGTGAACGTCCACGCAGCCGCGCCGCATGATGGGCGAGCTTGTCGGGGGTGTTGCCCGGCACGACAAAGTGATCGGCGCCGATCGCGAGCGACCGGTCGATGATGCGCTCCAGTGCATCGTCAGCGACATACCCGCCGCCGGACACGTTGTAGTCGGCAAAGGGCAAGTCACCGCCCACCACTGGCAGGATGCCGCGCTTGAGCGCTTCGCCGACGAACGCATCGACGGCGCGGGGCCCGGCAACCGGAAACAGGATCAGTCCGTCGACACCGGCTTCCTCGGCGAGCGCTGCAAATTTTCCCGCCATGTCGAAGACATCGGCGCCCGCCTTCTGGTGATCGTAGAGCAGTGGCAGATCAGTGTGCTGTCGCAATTGCCGCACCGCTTCGCCGAGCCCCAGCCGCAGGGCCGTGGTGAGCCCGAGCTTATAGCCGACCACGCCCTCGATGGGGGTGGTGAGGTCGACCACCCGCCGGCAGTCGTCGACCGACTCCGCATCAAGCGCGACGATGATGCCGTGGCGGGCACGGAATCGGACCGGAGCAGCGTGAGCGCTCACTGCCCGGCCTTCAGACGTTCGATGGCGCGCTGCGCGCTCGGCTTGATGTCACGGACATCGAGACTGATATCGACGGCTTTGACGGTGTGGGTCAAATCACCCACTGAGATCACGTCGACGCCCGTTTCCGCGACCGCAACTACCGTGTTCTCGTTGATGCCGCCCGAGGCTTCGGTGATCGCGCGGCCGTTGACGAGTTTGAGCGCGGCGCGCATCTCGTCCAGGTCCATGTTGTCGAACATGATGACCTCCACGCCACAGTCGAGCGCTTCCTGAACCATGTCGAGCGATTCGCATTCGACTTCGAACTTGAAAGTGTGCTGGGCGCGGGCGCGCAGCAGGGCCACCGCGTTGGTGATGCTGCCGGCGATCTTGATATGGTTGTCCTTGACCAGCACGCAGTTGGTGAGGTTGAAGATGTGGTTGTGTGCTCCGCCCACCCGCACGGCGTACTTCTGGATCATCCGCATGCCGGGCCAGCCCTTGCGGGTATCGGTAAGCCGCACCTTGGTATGCCGCACCAGATCCACATAACGGCGAGTCTTGGTGGCGATGCCGGAGAGCTGCTGGATCCAGTCGAGGGCTGCCCGCTCGAGCATGAAGAAGACCGATGCGCGCGTGCGGATGCGTAGCAACACCGTGCCCGGGGCGATCGTATCGCCGTCTTTCACCAGGTGCTCGATCTCCGCCTGTTCGTCAAGCAGGCGGATGGTTTCGTCGGCAAACAGCAGTCCGCAGACAACCCCGTGGGCCTTGGCGTAGATCTGTGCGGTCTGAACGGGGTCGTCGTCCCAGACCAGAAACCCGCCCGTGGTATCGCCTGCGGACAGCTCTTCCCGCAAGCCTGCTTCGACCAGTGGCCGGATCATGAAGCGCTTTAGATGCATGGGAGCCTCGTGAGAATGGTTCGGATGGGCAGCCAGCGTGGGCTCGACCAGCTGCGGCGAGCGGCACGACCGTGCCGGGCGCATGGTATTCGATCGGGTCGGTAAGCGGCA
Organism: uncultured Burkholderiaceae bacterium; assembly: GCA_964488395.1. Lineage (GTDB taxonomy): Bacteria > Pseudomonadota > Gammaproteobacteria > Burkholderiales > Burkholderiaceae_E > SYIM01. The sequence goes on from CAZAVT010000023.1 coordinate 9,290, forward strand.
ATCACGGACTGCGTTCTGCCCGTTCGAGAATGGCAGCGGGTGTAGCCGAGACGATTCGGCCGTATTCCGGCACGAATCGTCCGCCTTCGATCATGCCCACGAACTCGGGGCGGATCTGCTCAGCGAGGATCCGCCGAATGCGCGCGTGCTCATCGATGTCGCGCCACTCCCCGATCAGCCAGAAACGCCGCGGATCCCCAACATGCTGGACCAGCACGCCGTCCTTGACCTGGGCGCTCGAGCGATGCATCGGATTATCGTCGGAGTAGTCGAAGCGGTTGAAGGCGGCGACGAAGTCCTGTGGATCGACCTCGTCGCGGATCCTGAAGTCGTAGACGTGAAAGTAGTGCCCTTCGCGGGCGAGCGGTTCCAGTGCCATGACAGCGTCCTCCACAATCAAGGAGTCCGGATCATCGCCGCAAATCCTGGCCGCGACCAGCCCCGGCCGCCTCCCACCCCTGGTCGCGACCGAATCGATTTGTTTGTGTGCTATCAATCGCTGGTTGATTTATCGAGGGCTGCGAAGTATTCTGATTTTCAGAAGGGTCCGCTGCCGCCTCTGCGCCTGCGGGCTGACGTCGTCTGATCACAAGACTTCCAACCAAGGGGATCACTATGCAGCGCCGTCGTTTTCTGTCACGTTCCGCAGTCGCCGCCGGCGTCGGCGTCGCCACCGCGATGCCTGCTGTCGCCCAGTCACAACCTGCTGTGCGCTGGCGCATGGCGACGGCCTGGCCCAAGAGCCTGGACACGCTTTATGGCTCGTCAGAGGAGTTGTGCAAGCGAGTGGCTGCACTCACCGATGGGCGCTTCGAGATCCGGAGCTTTCCCGGTGGCGAGATCGTGCCCGTGCCGCAGAACATGGACGCCGTCTCCAACGGCACGGTTGAGTGCAATCATCTGCTCGCCACGTTTCATATCGGCAAGAACACGGCGCTCGCTTTCGATGCGGGGCTGTCCTTCGGCCTGAACGCCCGACAGCACAACGCCTGGGTTCATTACGGCGGCGGCATGGACCTCTTGCGCCAGCTCTACGCCAAGTACGGCATCATCAATTTCGTCTGCGGTAATGTCGGCGTGCAGATGGGCGGCTGGTTCAGGAAAGAGATCAAGTCAGTGGCCGACCTCAAGGGCCTCAAGATGCGCATCGGCGGCATCGGCGGCATGGTGCTTTCGAAGCTGGGGGGTGTGCCGCAGCAGATTGCGCCGGGCGAGGTGTATTCGGCGCTCGAGAAGGGCACGATTGATGCCACCGAGTTCGTCGGTCCTTACGATGATCAGAAGCTAGGCTTCAACAAGGTCGCGCCCTTCTATTACTCCCCCGGCTGGTTCGAGGGCAGCGCCTCGATCACCACGATGGTCAATCAGAAAGCCTTCGAGGCGCTGCCGCCGTCCTACAAGGCCGCTTTCGAGACCGCCTGCAACGAGCAGACGATGAAGATGATTGCCCACTACGACGCGGCCAACCCCGCGGCACTGCGCAAGCTCATCGCCGAGGGCGCGCAGCTGCGCTATTTCCCGCGCGACGTGATGGACGCCTGCTACAAGACCTCGCAGGAACTCTGGGTCGAGCTTTCGGAAAAGAACCCCGATTTCAAGGCGATCTATCCGGCCTGGCGGCAGTTTCAGCAGGATCAGGCGAGCTGGTTCCGGGTGGCCGAGAGCGCGCTCGACAACTACACCTTCAATGCGGTGACCAGCCGCTAGACGGCAGGCACCGCCCTGACCTGGCCTGGTTGCTTGGGCGCGTCGGTTGACGCGCTCGCAAGCAACCGGCCGGCTGCATGGGAGGGCTCCTATGAGTGCCGGGACCGACGCAGCGCGCGGGCAGGGAATTGGCGCGCGCCTGCCCCGCAAGGAGGACGCGCGGCATCTGCTGGGCGAGGGGCGGTTCGTTGCCGACCTCAGCATGCCGGGCCTGTCCGAAGTCGCCTTCTTGCGCAGCCCCCTGGCGCATGCGCAGATTCGCTCGGTCACCATTCCCCCGGCCCTCGAGCGTTGTGTGTTCACCCGCGATCGCATGGCGGACGCGCACGATATCGCGGCCGACTCGACCTTGCCGACCTACCAGGCTTCGGCGCAGCCACCGCTCGCTAGTGGCAAGGTTCGATTTGCTGGCGAGCCGGTGGTCATGGCCTTTGCGGCGAGCCGGGCCGAGGCCGAAGACCTGCTCGAAGAGGTCGATGTCGATTACGAGGCCCTTCCGGTCTGCGCCGATGTGTCCGCTTCGCTTGCACCCGGGGCGCCGCTCATTCACGAGCATTGGCAGCACAACACCTTTGTGACCCTCACCGCCGATCGCGATTTCGAGGCGCTCGCGGCTCAGGCCGAGGTGGTCGTGAGTCGTCGTATCAATCTCGCCCGGCAGTGCATGGTCCCCATGGAAGGCAAGGCGGTGCTCGCCTACTGGGATCACCAGGCCGACCAGTTGGTGGTGGTGAGTGCGACCCAGGTCCCGCACATGATCCGTACGGTGCTGGCCGAGCTTCTGGGTCTGGAGCAGGGGCGTTTGCGGGTGATCGCCCCTGACGTAGGCGGAGCCTTTGGCTACAAGTGCGTGCTGCAGCAGGAAGAGCTCTGTGTGGCGTGGCTTGCCAAGACCTACCGACGCCCCTTTCGCTTCATCGAGGACCGGCGCGAGCACTTGACCGCCGGGGCCAACTCTCGTCAGCACCATTACGAGATCACTGCCTATGCTGACCGTCGGGGGCGACTGCTCGCGCTCGACGCCCGGATCACGATCGATGGCGGAGCCTATTCGGTCTGGCCGTTCACCATCGGTCTTGAGCCCGGCCAGGCCGTGGGCAATCTGCCGGGGCCCTATGCCTTTCGGGGGTACCGATGTGTCTCCCGTTGCGTGGCCACCAACAAGCCCGGCTTCGTGCCCTACCGCGGCGTGGCTCGCACCGGCGTTTGTTTCGCGATCGAGCTCACCATGAATGCGATCGCGAAGGCCGTCGGGCGCGAAGCGTGGGAGGTCCGGCTGGAGAATCTGGTCCGCCCTGAGCAGATGCCCTACGTCAATGTCACCAACAAGCACTTTGACAGTGGCAACTATCCCGCGAGCCTCACCCGCGCCCTTGAAATGATCGATGCGCCGGCCGTTCGGGCCCGGCAGCGTGTGCCGCGCGCCGACGGTCGCCTGATTGGCTTGGGCGTCGCGACTTACACCGAACAGGCCGCGCATGGCACCTCGGTCTTTGCAGCCTGGGGGACGCCGGTGATCCCCGGCTTTGACCAGGCCTTCGCACGCATCACGCCCGATGGCGGGCTCGAGCTGAGGGTTGGCGTACATTCCCACGGGCAGGGCATGGAGACCACTTTCGCCCAGGTCGCCCACCAGGTGCTCGGCATTGATGTGGCGCAGATCCGCGTCGTTCATGGCGATACCGCGCTGACACCGTTTTCGACCGGAACCTACGCCTCGCGCTCGCTCGTGATGTCTGGCGGCGCGGTGTCGCTCGCCTGCAAGCAACTCCTGCCGCGCGTCGTTCGGATCGGCGCGCACCTGCTCGGGGTCCCGGCCGACGCCGCGCGCCTCGAAGCGGCGCGTGTGGTGGCTGGCGAGCAGTCGGTGTCGCTTGCGCAGATCGCTCGGGCCTGGTACGTGACGCCGCAACTGCTGCCGGCCGATGTCGACCCGTCCGGGCTCGAGGTCTCAGTCGGCTATCGTCCCAAGGTCGACACGGGTTGCTTTTCCTACGCCACGCATGCTGCGGTGGTGGCGGTTGATCCGCGCACCGGCACGATCGAGATCCTCGACTATGTGGCGGTCGAGGATTGTGGCGTGATGGTCAACCCCCTGGTGGTCGAGGGCCAGTCGATTGGTGGAATCGTCCAAGGGATCGGCACTGCGTTCTACGAGGAGGCGATCTATGACGCGGCGGGTCAGCCGCTCGCGTCGACGCTTGCCGACTACGTGGTGCCGGGAGCGGCCGAGTCGCCGCGCGTTCGTATGGACCACTTCGAGACGCCATCGCCGCACACCGAGTTTGGCGCCAAGGGCATGGGCGAGGGGGGCGCGATTGCACCGCCGGCTGCGCTGATCGGGGCGGTCAACGACGCACTTGCTGCCATGGGTGCTGCCGAGCTGCTCGATACGCCACTCACGCCCCGGCGGGTGCTTGCAGCGATCGAGGCGGGGCGCACCTCGAGGGCGCAGGCCGCCGATACCGTGCAGCACCGGGCGACGGATTTGGAGCAGGCCGCATGAAGGCTGCCCGGTTCGATTATCTGCGCCCTGCCTCGCTTGACGAAGCCCTCGCTGCCCTCTCGGGTGCGGCACCAGACGCTCGCCTCGTTGCCGGTAGTCAGTCGCTTGGGCCGATGCTTAACCTGCGTTTGGCTCGTCCGTCGCTGCTGATCGATATTTCTCGCCTTGAGGCCTTGCGGACGGTGACCGAGTCCAACGGGCTTGTGCGGATCGGTGCCGGCGTTACTCATGCCGATATCGAGGATGGTCGATTTCCACTGCTGCGTGATCATCCGTGGCAGCGGGTTGCCGGGACCATCGCCTACCGATCGGTACGCAACCGCGGAACGGTGGGAGGCAGCCTGGCCCACGCCGACCCCGCGGCTGACTGGGTGCTCGCTGCCTGGGCCTGTGACGCCCGGATCGAGATTGTCCGGACCGGTTCCACCCGTCTGCTCGCGCTCGATGACTTCATGCAAGCCGCCTACACCACGGCTCTCGCCGCCGACGAGATGGTCGCAGCCGTGCATATTCCCGCTTCGGTCGCTCGATCCGAATGGGGCTATTACAAGGTTTGCCGCAAGCTTGGTGATTTTGCCGAAGCCAGCTGCGCGGCGCGTTTCGATCCGCACGCTGGGCAGGCGCGGGTGGTCGTTGGTGCGCTCGACGGCGCGCCCCGCGCACTGGACGCGCTGGCCCAGTCCGTCGCCGGCAGCCGTCAGGTTCCGACCGATCGGGCGATCGTCGAGGCACTGGACGCCGCCGGGGTGAGCGCAGACCCGATCGACCGACGCCTGTTGAGCGCCACCGTCGCCCGGGCTATTGCGCGGGCGCTTGGTGTCGAGCAAAACCGGGAGCTCGAGCTGGCATGACGACCTCGATCCAGATCACGGTCAATGGCCAGTCGGTTCGCGCCGATGTGGCACCGCGTACCCATCTCGCGGACTTCGTGCGCGAACGGGTGGGGCTGACGGGCACGCATCTGGGCTGCGAACATGGCGTTTGCGGCGCGTGCGTGGTGCTGGTCGACGGCCAGCCGGTCCGCTCCTGCATCACCTTCGCAGTTGCCTGCGATGGGCAGTCGGTCACGACGGTCGAAGGCTATCGTGACGACCCGCTGATGAGCCGCTTGCGCGCGGCCTTCACCGCTTATCACGCCTTGCAATGTGGCTACTGTACCCCTGGCATGCTTGCTTCGGCGCGCGACATTGCGCTGCGCCTGCCCCACGCCGACGAACGTCGAGTCCGCGCCGAACTCTCAGGCAACCTCTGCCGTTGCACGGGCTACCAGGGGATCGTCGATGCGGTCCTGTCGGTGCTCCAGGCCCTGCGCGAGCAACCCGATCCCGCGATTGAAGCGCTGCGCCGCGAAATGACCGAACGCGCGGCTACCTTGCCGGTCGTCGCCGCCCCGCCGGCCCTGCCTGTGGCAGCCGCCGCAGCCCTTTCGAGGGGGGAGCCCAACCCGGCCTTGGTTCCCCGATCGGCTTCCCCGGCGCTGTCGGGTACCCCGGCGGGTGACGAGCCTTCGGCGGCGATCATCGAGCACTTCGAACTGTCTTTTCCCGCCGAGCAGGTCTGGGCTCTGATGAGCGATCCCGCTCGCGTGGCCGCCTGCCTGCCGGGTGCTTTTCTTTCGGGCCACGAGGGTGACCGGGTTACTGGCGGCGTGGCACTGCGCTTTGGCCCGATGCAGGCCCGATTCGAGGGCGAGGCCCGGCTCGAGCTGCGACCTGCCGACCGCGAGGGTCGGCTCCTCGGTCGTGGCCGCGATCGGCTGACGCAATCGCGCGCCGAGGGCGATATCGGTTGGCGGGTGAGTGATCGGGCGCCAGGGGCGAGCAGCCGCGTCACGATCGAGATGCGCTATGGCCTGCAGGGTCCTCTGGCCCAGTTCTCTCGTGGCGGGCTGGTTCAGGAGTTCGTGCGTCGAATCGTGCGTGACTTCGCCGGTAATCTGGCGAGGGCCCTCGGTGATGGTTCCTCAGGCGTTGCGGCGGCCCAGCCCGCAGGTGCGCTCACTCAGGCCGCGCCCGCGGTCAATCCCTTCAAGATTCTTGCTGCTGTGCTTTGGTCGCGTGTGCGCCGGTTCTTCGGCGCGCGCGACTGAGCCGCGAGGTTCTCCCATGCGCCGCTTACTCGCCTTGTCCCGTTTGATCGACCGACTGAATGAGCGGGTGGCCGCCGCCGTGATCTGGCTGGTGCTGATCGTGGCGCTTGTGAGCGCCGGCAATGCGGTGATGCGCAAGACCCTGAGCATGAGTTCCAACGCCTGGCTCGAATTGCAGTGGTATCTGTTTGGCGCGATTTTTCTGCTCCTTTCCGGCTACACCCTGCTGCGTAACGATCATGTCCGGGTCGACATCCTGTCGGCGCGCCTGACACGCCGGCGGCAGATCTGGATCGAGATCTTCGGCGTCATTTTCTTTCTCTTTCCGATGGCGGTGATGATCCTGGTCCTCTCATGGCCGATGTTCGTCGACGCCTGGGTTCAGAACGAAATGTCCTCCAATGCGGGCGGCCTGGTGCGTTGGCCGGCCAAGCTCCTGATCCCGATCGGTTTTGCACTGCTTTGTCTCGCCGGCCTGTCCCATCTGATCAAGTGCGTTGGCTTCCTGATGGGGCTTTGTCCGGATCCGACGGCCCGCTCCGGGCCGACTGAAGAGGAAAAGCTCGCTGCCGAGATTGCGGCCACGCGCGCGTCGGCGTCTGCGCCCGGGGCGGGCGCCCCCCAGCGCCCGGCGGGCTGAGAGGCGACGTCATGGAGTTCCTCGCCGCCAATCTTGCGCCTGCCATGTTCATCAGCCTGTTCGCTTTCTTGTTGATGGGCTTTCCAGTGGCCTTTTCGCTCGCTGCCAACGGCATCGTCTTTGGTTTGATCGGGATCGAGCTGGGGCTGCTCACACCCGCGCTCTTTCAGGCCCTGCCGCAACGCGTGTTCGGCATCATGGCCAATGACACGCTGCTTGCGATTCCCTTCTTCACGTTCATGGGCCTGGTGCTCGAGCGCTCCGGCATGGCCGAGGACCTCCTCGAGACGGTCGGTCAGCTCTTCGGTTCGCTGCGCGGTGGGCTCGCGATCGCTGTGGTGCTGGTGGGCGGCATGCTGGCGGCGACCACGGGTGTGGTCTCCGCATCGGTGATCTCGATGGGCTTGATTTCGCTGCCCATCATGCTGCGCTACGGCTATGACCGCAGGCTTGCGAGCGGCGTGATTGCCGCGTCGGGAACCCTGTCGCAGATCATCCCGCCGTCCCTGGTGCTGATCGTGCTGGCCGACCAAATGGGTCGCTCGGTCGGTGACATGTACCGCGGGGCGTTCCTGCCGGGCATTCTGCTGATGGTGACCTACCTGTTCTATGTGTTTGTGATGGCCTGGTGGAAGCCCTCGGTGGCACCCGCCTTGCCGCCCGAGGCTCGTAGCTTCGTCGAGCCGTCGGGGAGCTCGGGCAATCGGTCGCTCCTCGTGTTGCTCGCCGTCTCGGTGCTGTCGGCCGCGCTGGTCGACGGGGTCCTGATTGCTGATACCGCGCCGATCGACGAGCGGATCGTGATGCAGGTGCTCGTGGGCGGGTTGACGGCTTTTGTGATCGCAGTGGTCAGTCGTGTCGCTCGCCTGGGGCTCTTGTCCCAGATTGCCGAGCGGGTCACGTTCGTGCTGATTCCGCCCCTCGCGCTGATCTTCCTCGTGCTGGGCACGATCTTCATCGGCGTGGCAACCCCCACCGAGGGCGGCGCGATGGGTGCGGTGGGCGCGATCGTGATGGCGGTGGCGCGTCGGCGCCTCACCCTCCAACTGCTTCGTCAGGCGATGGATACGACGGCGAAGCTGTCCTGCTTCGTCATGTTCATCTTGATCGGTTCCACTGTGTTCGGACTCACGTTCCGGGGCGTCGACGGTGACCTGTGGGTCGAACACCTGATGTTCGACATGCCAGGTGGGCAGACCGGGTTTCTGATTGTGGTGAGCTTGCTGGTGTTCGTGCTCGCGTTCTTTCTCGACTTTTTCGAATTGGCTTTCATTGTCGTGCCGCTGCTTGCGCCGGTGGCTGAGAAGCTCGGGATCGACCTGATCTGGTTTGGCGTGCTTCTGGCCGTCAACATGCAGACTTCCTTCATGCACCCACCGTTTGGCTTTGCGCTCTTTTACCTGCGCTCGGTGGCGCCGCGAAGCGAGTACTTCGACAAGGTGACCGGTGCGCGGACCGCACCGGTCACCACCGGCCAGATCTACTGGGGCGCGGTACCGTTCATCATCCTGCAGTTGGTCATGGTGGGCGTGGTGCTGGCATTCCCGGGTCTGGTCACGCATTACAAGGCTGGGATGCCGACGGTTGACCCCTCGAAGGTCGAGATCCGCATCGAATCCAACCCCT
>CAZAVT010000024.1:0-8900 GCA_964488395.1 uncultured Burkholderiaceae bacterium
GACTGGTCGGTTGCGCCCCAAGTGGCGCGCCGATCAGTGCAGCCATAAGCCCGCATAACCCGGCGAACCTTAACCGTCTCCGGCGGGCTGAAAACGACTGGACTGCGCTCAGCAGCATGGGCGACTCCCGGTATCGATGAACGAGGGGCAGAGGACCTGACCCGAGCCAACTCGAAGTATCGGTCAAAAAGCTTTGGCTCGCAGGCGTCTGGTTGCCGCCTGCCGGCTGTCGCTATAGAGTCGGGGCCGTTCTCGCTCGCCATTACCCGTCATGGACAGAACCCCCATCGATACGCCCTCGTCGTCTTCCGGGCCGCGCCGACCCAACGTGATCATCATCCTCGCCGACGACATGGGTCACGGTGATGTCTCGCTCTATGGGAACTCCCTGATCGAGACGCGGCATATCGACAGTATCGGTCGCGACGGGGTGAAGTTCACAGCCGGTTATAGCTCGGCGCCGCTTTGCAGCCCGTCACGCGCCGGACTGGTCACCGGCCGCTATCAACAGCGCTTTGGCTTCGAGCAACAGGTGTCGTCGGGTGCCTTCCCCGAGCGCCGTGAAGTGCGGGAGGACGACGGCAGCCTGAGCCCATTGCAAGGCGAGGCAGAGTTCCTGCGGCGGGGCATTCCGATCACTGAGAAGCTGATCGGGGAAGTGTTCCGTGCTGCGGGCTATCGCACTGGCGTCGTGGGTAAGTGGCACCTCGGTCACGCGCCACAGTTCCAACCCAACCAACGGGGCTTTGACGAATCCTGCGTGTTCTACGGCAACACCAGCATTCAATACACGAACTCCGAGGATCCGGAGATCCTCAGCTTCAAGGTCGATTTTCATGATGAGGCCAAGGACACGGCCTGGACCCGCCATGGGCTCAACGGCATCCGCCGCAACGGCGAGTTGATCGATGTCGATCAGTACCTGCTGCATTTCTTTCGTGACGAGGCCCTTGCCTTCATCGACCGGCACAGTGACGAGCCTTTCATGCTCTATTTCGCGATGAATTCGCCGGTGCCGCCGCTGCAGGTCCCGCGCGCTTATTTCGAGCGACTGCGCGATCGGATCCCGAACATTCATCAACGCGCCTACAACGGTCTCGTACTCGCTCAAGATGATGCGATCGGCGCGGTCCTGGCGCGGCTGAAAGACTTGGGCCTTGAGGAGCACACTCTGGTGATCTTCGTGAGCGACAACGGTTGCGCGGAAAGTCGCCCAGGCAGCAATGCGCCGTTCGCGGGCGGCAAGTACACCACCTACGAGGGCGGAATTCGCATGCCCTTCGTCATGAAGTGGCCCGGGGCGATTGAGCCGGGTCAGCTCTACGAGGAGCCGGTGAGCACGCTGGACATCCTGCCGACGGTCGCAGCGGCGTGTGGCGTCTCAACAGCCGGCACCCAGCCTCTCGATGGCGTCAACCTGCTGCCCTATATCCGCCAGGAGCGGCAGGGCGCGCCGCACGAGGCCCTGTTCTGGAAGCTCGCCGGCTACAGCGCGGCGAGGATCGGCCGCTGGAAACTTTATCTCGAACCCCGGCGCGGCATTGCCCGTCTATTCGACCTGATCGCCGACCCTCAGGAAACCACCGACCTCAGGCAGCTGCATCCCGACATCTTCGCCCAGTTGCAGGCCCGCTATGACGAGTGGGCGGCAAGCCTGCCCCCCCGTGCCTGGACCAACATCTCGCCGGTGTTCCGCAAATAGATCGGCCCGCTCCACACGGAACAGACTCCGATGAAGACACATGCTTTCGATCTGGTTGTCGCAGGCTGCGGCGTGGCGGGTCTATCGACCGCGGTATCGGCGGCCGAGCAGGGCGCGCGCGTTGCGGTGCTCGAGCGCGCGAGCCTTGATGAGCGGGGCGGTCAGAGCCGCTACACCGAAGCCTATCTGCGGATGAAGAGCCATGACGAGGTCACCGATGACTTCGAACAGCACCTCGCCGAGAATGGCAGCGGCGCAATCGATCCCGAGCTCGTTGCGCGCAGCGCCGATCCCGCCGAGCGTGGGATCGTCCGAGCGCTCTCTCTGGCCGATCCACTGTTCATCGAAACGTTTGCGCGTGAGGCAGGCCCGTCGATCCGCTGGCTCGAGGCGATCGGCGCGCGCTTCGATTTCTTGCCGACCCAATTCCTGACCCGCTCCCAGCCGCGACTGCTGCCCGTTGGTGGTGGTCGTGCCTTGGTCGAAGCGCTGGCCTCACGCGCCGAGCAGTTAGGGGTGAGGTTTTTCTACGAGACTGCGGCCCAGTCGCTCCTCGCAAACGACACGGGTGAGGTGATCGGTCTCATCGCCCGGTCGGCGAGTCAGGGGGGGCGACTTCGTTTCGAGGGAGCGGTGGCGCTCGCCTGCGGCGGCTTTCAGGGCAACAGTGAAATGATGACCCGCTACGTCGGCCCGCGGGCGGTTCACCTGAGGCCGATCTGCAAGGGTGGCTACTACAACCGCGGCGAGGGCATCGCGATGGCGCTCGCCCACGGTGCTGCGGCGAGCGGCGACTTCGGCAGCTATCACGCCGAGCCCGTCGATCCCCGCTCAGGCATTGCCGAACCGTCGGTCTTCATCTTTCCCTACGGCATTCTTGTCAATCGCCATGGTGATCGCTTCACGGATGAGGCGCCAGGTACGGTCGATGCGGTGTACGAGCCGATCACCCGCCGCATCTACGAGCAGCCGGGCGGTATCGCCTGGGTCGTCCTGGACGCCCGACATTTGCGCATTCCCAACTATCGCCTGGGCATTCGCACCAATCAGCCACCGCTCGTCGCCGATGATCTGGGCTCGCTCGCTCGCGAGCTTGGTATCGATCCAGTGCGTCTGCAGGCGACCGTTCGCGCTTACAACGCAGCCTGCAGTGGCAGGGATTGGCGCGCGCTCGAGCTGGACGGTCTGGCCACGAGCGGACTCCAGCCTCCGAAGTCGAACTGGGCCTGTCCGATCGCCGAGCCGCCTTTTCACGCCTATCCCATCATGTCGGCCAACGTCTTTACTTTTGGTGGGCTCAAGACCGATGCGCACGGCCGGGTGCTGGACGCTGACGGCGAACCGATCTCTGGTCTCTATGCAGCGGGCGAGATCGTAGGCCTCTATTACGGGCACTACACTGGCGCCACCTCTGTCCTGAAGGGCATCGTGTTCGGCCGCCTCGCCGGCCGCCATCTCGCTCGCTCGATCCGCATCCGCAGTCACCCCTTGGAGCCCCGATCATGAGTGAAGCCCCGTCTGCTGGGCCGTCGTCGTTCGAAGGACGGATCGCCCTCGTCACTGGCGCGGATGGCGCGATCGGTTCGGCGGTCACTGCCGCCTTGCGAGCCCGAGGGGCCCGGGTGATCGCAGCCGATGCGACCGGAGTGGTCCCCGTCGATCAGGCCGATGCAGTGCCCGGCCGCACCGTTGGGCTTGATGTTCGAAAGGCAGTCGATGTTCGTGCGCTGGTTGCCCGGATCGCCTCCACCCTGGGCCCGATCGATACGCTGGTCAACGTGGCTGGAGTGACCTCCTTTGGCTCTGCCGAAGCACTCGACGAAGCCGAGTGGGACCGGGTGATCGACATCAACCTGAAAGGCAGCTTCCTGTGTTGCCAGGCGGTCATGGCGGGCATGAAGCGGCAGCAGTTCGGCCGTATCATCAATCTCGGTTCTGTGGTGGGCAAGGTCTCGGGCAATGCCCGCCCCTGGCTCGACCCCGCTGAGCAACAGCGTGCAGCCAACGTCGCCTATGGCGTTTCCAAGCTCGGTGTGCACTGCATGACCGGGTTTCTGGCCAAGGAGCTGGCAGCCCACGGCATCACGGTGAATGCGGTCGCCCCCGGTCCGATTGCGACTCGGATGACCGCGACCTTTCCGGAGTCCTTGCGCGCGCTGATCCCAGTCGGCCGTATGGGGACCGTGGACGACGTCAGCCATGCGGTATTGTTTCTTGCCGACCGGGCCTCCAGCTTCATCACTGGCGAGATCCTGGACTTGAACGGCGGCATGCTGAACGACTGAGTTCGATGCTCCGAAAACCCACTAGACCCCCGAGCCCACCATGAGCATGAGAATCTGGCATCAGAGCTTTACCGTTCTTGATCATCTCCCGGCCTATGAGGAAGCGCTTCGTGCGCATATCCGAAAGGCTGTCCGGCCCGATACCGAGGTGGTGCTGCACGGGGTGCGGCCGGGAACCTATCCGAGCAACTATCCCGGTACCGATATCGGCTATTCGTCGCTTTATGCGATCCACGGGATGCAGTGGATCACTCAGGCGATCCAGGCTGCCGACGAGCAATTCGACGCTTACGCGATGTGCACGCTTCCCAATCCGCTGATTCGGGAGATTCGCAGCCTTGTCGATGTGCCAGTCACGGGCTACGGGGAGGCGAGCTTCCACATGGCCTGCATGCTCGGACACCGGTTCGGGCTGATGATCTTCATCGCGCCGATGGTGCCGCTTTACCAAGAGCAGATCGGGCTTTACGGGCTCGCCTCGCGCTGTGTCGGTGTCAAGCCCGTGGGCTTTGGCTTTCAGGATGTGCTCAAGGCGTGGAACGACCCCGGTGAACTCATCGAACGTTTTACCCGCAGCGCGATGACGCTGATCGAGCAGGGTGCCGACGTCATCGTCCCCGGCGAGATGCCCCTCAACATTCTGCTTGCGGCCAATGGCGTGACCCGAATCGGCGGGGTACCACTGATCGACGGGCTCGCAGTGACCCTCAAGATGGCGGAAAGCCTCGTGGACCTCAAGCGCTCGGTCGGCCTTTACCAGAGCCGGCATGGCTGGGGCGGCGCGCAACCTGCGCGCGAGCGGGTCGAGCAGGTGCTCGACTTCTACGGTCTGCCGCGTTGATTCGAACGACGCGGCGCGCTGGCAGGCGCGCTCCATGAATGCTCGCGTGATCCCGATGCGGGTCGATGTCGCAGTCGTGGGCCGGGGCGCCGTCGGCGTGGCGACTGCGCTGGGCCTCGCGCGCGCAGGTCGATCCGTCGCTCTGGTGGGACCCGCCCCGGCAACGGGCCTGCCATCGCCCGGTACCGACAATCGGGTCTTTGCCCTGTCGGCGCACAGCCGTCATTTGCTCGAGTCCCAGGGTGTCTGGCAGGCGATCGATCTGGACCGCTGGACCGCAGTGACCGACATGCGTGTTCAGCCCGAGGGTGGCCGCGTCGACCGCTCGCTTTCCTTCAGCGCCTACGAGGCTCGTACCGATGCGCTTGCCTGGATCGTCGAAGGCGCGGCGCTCAACCAGGCCCTGAACCAGGCGCTCAGCTTCTCGCCGATCCGTTGTGTGGATGCCGCGTTGGCTGCCCTCACCTGCGGTCCGCGTGATCCTTTTGCCCGCCTCCAGTTCAGCGATGGCCGCAGTCTCGAGGCGCGTTTGGTCGTAGGGGCTGACGGCGCCCGATCATCGGTTCGGGAGTTCGCCCGGATCGGCAGTCGATGGCGCGACTATCCGCAGCAGGCGCTGGTGGCCAATTTCCAAACCGAGTGGCCCCATCGTGGGATCGCCTGGCAGTGGTTCGGCTCGCAAGGCATCCTCGCGCTCTTGCCGCTTGCAGCAGGCGAACGCGGTGAACATCGCTACAGTATGGTCTGGTCGGCCCCGCTTGCGCTGGCCGACACCCTCATGACCCTCGCTCCGGAGGCGCTCGCCGAGCGGGTCGAAACCTTCAGTGCGGGCGTCGCCGGTCGGTTGCGGCTGATCTCTCCGGTGGATGTCCATCCGCTGAGGCTCGGACGGGTCGATTCGCTGATCGCGCCCAGACTCGCGCTGGTGGGCGACGCAGCCCACGGCATTCACCCGCTTGCCGGGCAAGGGATGAATCTGGGCTTTGGTGATGTCATCGACCTGCTTGCCACACTCGACGGCGCCGATGATCCGGGGGCTCGCCTCGTGCTGCGACGCTATGAGCGGGCGCGGGCCGAGCCGATCCTCACGCTGCAAACGCTCACCGACGGCCTGCAACGGCTTTTCGATCCGCAGGGCTTGGGCAGTTGGCAGCCGTTTGATCGGCCGATTCTGGCGCTGCGCGATCTGGGCTGGGACTTGATCGCTCGCTCGGATTGGCTGCGCAATCGCCTGATCGAGCAGGCGATGGGCCGCACGACGCTGGGTTGAGTTTTCGCACGGGCGTCGTCGCGCGCGCCCGACAATGCCACCACCGGTCGGCAGCGGCGGCGTTCACCCCCAGTGTTGCCGGTATGCTTTGGCTGCGGCCCGTCTCAATCGTCTGGAGCTTGATGATGTTCGCGTTTGCACCTTCGATGGCCCTGCCAACCGGGCGGGCTCTGACCCTCTTCGCCCTCCTGCTGTCTGCTCTTTGGATGGGGATCTCGCCGGCGCCCGCGAGCGCGCAGTCCCGGGCCCAGATCGAACGGATCGGCAAGGCCGTGGAGGCCTTTGCCAACGGCCGCTTCAAGGTCGACGAGGTTCGGACCACCCCGTTGCCCGGCATCTTTGAGGTTCGCATCCAGAACGAGCTGCTTTATGTCGACGAGAAAGCCCGCTACATGTTCTACGGCGGGGACTTGATCGATCTCTCCGAGCGCCGAAACCTGACCCGCGAACGGGTCGAGGAGCTCCTGTCCATCGACTTCAGGGAGCTGCCGCTGGATCTCGCGCTGGTCCAGCGCATCGGCAAGGCGTCGCGGCGGATCGCCGTCTTTGAGGATCCGAATTGCGGCTATTGCCGTAAATTGCGAGCCGATCTGCTCAAGCTCGATGACGTGGCGATCTACACCTTTCCGATGGCCTTTCTTGCCGCCGACTCGCAGAGCAAGGCGGCTCGGGCGCTTTGCGCACCCAATCCGGTTCAGGCCTGGAACGAGCTCCTCCTCAACAATCGGGTCCCGTCCAATGCCGGGAGTTGTGCCACCTCGATTGACCAGGTTGCCGAGCTGGCTCGCAAGCTTGGCATCACGGGCACGCCGGTGGTGTTCTTCGAAAGCGGCGAGCGTCTTCAGGGATATGCGCCGCCGGAGCGGTTTCGGCAGATGCTGGAGAAGCGTTGAGCGGATGGCCTTCAGCGAGCCGTATCGGCTGAGCTCTCGCGCGGGACGAGCAGCCACATGCGGCCCGGATGACGCATCTTGCCTGCGCGAGCCTCGGCAAGCTCACCGCTGCCCCAGTAGATGTCTGCGCGGACCGCACCGATGATGGCGCCGCCCGTGTCCTGAGCGACGGCGGGTACGCGCATCGGCTTACCGGTCACGGGCTCGGTGCTCGCCAAGAAGACCATTGAACCGGCTGGCACGTGGGCCCGATCGGTGGCGAGCGATCGACCTGGCGTCAGCGGAACGCCCAGTGAGCCCAGGGGCTCGGTGTCGGCCGTGATCGCGAGCTCCCGAAAAAACACATAGCGCGGATTGGTCTGCATCAACTCGGTCATCCGCTGCGGATGTCGGCGCATCCAAACCTTAATGCCCGGCGCATCGGCTTGTTCCCGGGTCAACTCTCCCCAGTCCACCAGCACGCGACCGATGGCCTTGTAGGTGTGGCCATTCTGCCCAGCATAGCCGACTCGCAGCCAGCGTCCGTCTCGCAGTCTGACCCGTCCTGACCCTTGTACCTGCAGGAAGAACGCTTCCACCGGATCGTCGACCCAGACCAGCGGCTCCAGGCCCGGGACTTGCCCCGACTCGATTTCGGCGCGGCTATGCCACGCACTCGAGCGGCCTGTCGCCCGTCGTCCTCCGGCGGCAGGGTCAAGCGCGGCGGGCAGCTTGTAAAGCGGGACTTGCCCGTCGTGCTCGCGCCGCAGGCTGCCGGTCAGCAAGGGTTCGTGATAACCAGTGATCAGACCCTCGTCGCGGCCTTGCGCATCGGTCAATGCCCGAGCCTCGAAGCGTGATTCGAGCCACCGGCGCAGGCTCTCCGACTGCCGCATCTCCGGGCACCAGGTTGTCCAAGGGCTCGGGGGATTGGCGAGCCGGCACTGGGCATCGAGCGCTGGCCGAACAGCTTCGACGCGGTCGGCCGACCAACCCGGCAGGCTACTCAGCGGCACCCGCTCGACCGCTTGAGCGGATCCGATCACGCCGACCAGGACGCAGAGGCCCATCAACAGCCAGTCATTTCGCCGCTTCCCTCCCGCCAGCAGGGAGTTGCGCCATTGCCTGCGGCTACACTGCGCGGGAGGAGTGATGGCGACGATGGACGGAACCTGGATCCTGCTGCTCGAAGCGTTCGGCATTCTCGCGTTGGTGCTGCTCTTGATTTGGTGGACGATGCGCGGCAAGCGTTGACCGGACCGGCGCCTGGGTCAGGTCAGTGGAGTGCGCGCGGAACCGCTAGGCTGAACTCCGGGATCGGCGAGTCGAACCGGTGGCCGTCCTCGGCGACAAAGAAGTAGCTGCCGGTCATCGAGCCAACCGGTGTGCCGAGCTGGCTCCCACTGGTGTACTCGAAACTCTGACCTGGTTCGAGCAGCGGTTGGTGCCCGACCACTCCGAGTCCCTTGACCTCCACGAGCTCGCCTCGGCCATCGCGGATCTGCCAGTGCCGACTGATCAGCTGCGCCGCGACCTGGCCAGTGTTGGTGATCGTGACCGTGTAGGCAAATGAGAACTGCCCCTGGTCCGGATCGGACCGCTCGGGGATGAAACGGCTGGTCACACGGATCTCGAATCGATAGCGGGTGTCGGTCACGGTGAGTGGCTTCGCGAGGGATGCGCGGGGTTTAAGGGAGCCCGGAAACGGTCAGGGGCGTAGAATTTCATTCTATTGAGCCCTCTTCCAGTCCAGAGCGCAAGGCCATTTCGATGACGCGTCATTTCCGGATCGCGCCGAGCATCCTGTCAGCAGATTTTGCCCGCCTCGGCGATGAGGTCCGCGCGATCGAAGCAGCGGGTGCCGATCTCATCCATTTTGATGTGATGGACAACCACTACGTGCCCAATCTTACGATGGGGCCGCTGGTCT
>CAZAVT010000024.1:8910-17542 GCA_964488395.1 uncultured Burkholderiaceae bacterium
CCCATCGATGTCCACCTCATGGTGCGGCCTGTGGACCGCATCGTGCCTGACTTCGCCAAGGCCGGGGCCAACCTCATCACTTTTCATCCCGAGGCGTCCGATCATGTCGATCGCACGCTGGCGTTGATCCGGGACTGCGGTTGCCAGGCAGGCCTGGTCTTCAATCCGGCCACGCCGCTCAGCTGGTTGGATCATGTGATGGATCGGCTCGATATCGTCCTGCTGATGTCGGTTAACCCGGGCTTCGGGGGACAGCAATTCATCGAATCGACCATCGCCAAGATCACTGAGCTGCGTCGCCGGATCGATCGGCATGTCGCGGACGGCGGCCAGCCGATTTCGTTGGAGATCGATGGGGGTGTCAAGGCCGACAACATCGGCCGGATAGCGGCGGCAGGCGCGGACACCTTCGTTGCCGGTTCGGCTATTTTCGGCGCGCCCGATCCTGACGGTGGATACCGAACTGTGATGACCCGACTGCGACAATCCCTCGCGCGAGCCAACCCATGAATTCGCCGGGCCCTCCGGGCTTTCCCCTCCCGGTGCGCGCCGTACTGATTGATCTTGACGGCACGCTGCTTGACACCATTGCCGATCTCGCCGCCGCCGCCAATGCCGCGCTCGCCGACCTCGGGATGGCGCCTCGACCGCTCGACGTCCTGTCCACCTTTGTTGGCAAGGGGGTCGAAGTGCTGATGCATCGCGCGCTCACTGGAGCGCTCGACGGGCGCGCTGATACGGCGCTTTTCGAGCGAGCGATTGACGCGTTCCATCACCACTACGAGGTCCTCAACGGGCGCCACGCCCAATGTTATGCCGGAGTCATCGAGGGCCTCGAGGCCATGCGCACGATGGGGTTGCTGCTCGCCTGCGTGACCAACAAGCCGCAGTCGTTCTCCGACGCCCTCCTCGAGCGGACCGGCTTGGCAACCCATTTCCAGTTGGTCCTGGGAGGCGATGCGCTACCGCGCAAAAAGCCCGATCCGCTACCGCTTCTCTACGCCTGTGAGCGCTTTGGGGTTGCGCCAACGCAGGCCCTCATGATCGGGGACTCCATCAACGACGCGCAGGCCGCTCGCGCGGCCGGCATGCCCGTTTTTATCGTTCCCTATGGCTACAACGAAGGCCGGGATCCACGCTCGATCGACGCTGATGCGGTCGTCGACTCCTTGGCAGTGGCGAGCACTCTGATCCGCTTGGCGGTCACCCAATCGTCACTGCCATGACGGAAATCGAATTCCGCGCGCTGGCCGCACAGGGCTACAACCGGATCCCGCTGCTGGTTGAGTGTCTGGCCGATCTCGACACACCGCTCTCGCTCTATCTCAAGCTCACCGATGCCGGGCGACGCGCCAACACATTGCTGCTCGAGTCGGTGGTGGGCGGTGAGCGCTTCGGTCGGTATTCCTTCATCGGGCTGCCGGCCCGTGAGGTGGTCCGTTCCGAAGCTGCCCGCATCGAGGTATTGCGTGACGGGCAGGTGATTGAGACGGTCGAAGGCGATCCGATCGAGTTCGTCCGCGCCTACCAGAAGCGCTTTCGGACTGCCCTGAAGCCTGGGCTGCCGCGATTCTGCGGCGGCCTGGCTGGTTACTTCGGCTATGACGTCGTTCGCTTCATCGAGCCCCGCCTCGGGCCCTGCCGAAGGCCCGACCCGATCGGCACTCCGGACATGATGTTCATGCTGATCGATGAGCTGGCGATCATCGACAACCTGCAGGGCAAGCTCTACTTGATTGTCTATGCCGATCCCTCCCAGCCCGAAGCCTTCGTGCGTGCCCGACGACGCTTGCGGGAGTTGCAGGCGCGCCTGTCCGCGAGCGTTGCAGGATCCTACGAATCGGGGCCTGGGCCCATCGGCCCCGACGGTGCGATCGAACGGCTGTTTCCGCGCGATGACTACCTCGCTGCAGTCGCTCGGGCCAAGGAGTACGTGGCCGCTGGGGACCTGATGCAGGTGCAGGTTGGCCAGCTGCTGCGCAAGCGCTATCCCCATGACCCGCTCGCACTCTATCGGGCGCTCCGTTCGATCAATCCGTCTCCCTACATGTACTACTACGACTTTGGCGGCTTTCAGGTGGTTGGCGCCTCGCCGGAGATCCTGGTTCGTCAAGAAGCCTCTGCGCAAGGCACGCGGGTGACCATCAGGCCGCTCGCTGGCACCCGCCGCCGCGGCGCTACGCCCGATGAGGATGCTCGGCTTGCCCAGGAGCTGCTCGCCGACCCCAAGGAACGCGCCGAGCACCTGATGTTGATCGACCTCGCCAGGAACGACATCGGTCGTATCGCGGCGACGGGCTCGGTGCGGGTGACCGAGCAGATGGTGATCGAGAAGTACTCCCATGTGCAGCACATCGTCTCCAACGTCGAAGGGCTGCTGCGTGACGGATTGGACGCGATCGACGTGCTTCGTGCGAGCTTTCCGGCTGGTACCTTGACGGGCGCACCCAAGGTTCGGGCCATGGAGCTGATCGATGAACTCGAAGTCAGCCGGCGCGGTCTCTATGGTGGGGCCTGTGGCTACCTCAGCTGGTCGGGGGAAATGGATCTGGCCATCGCGATCCGAACCGGCGTGGTCAAGGATGGCGTACTCAATGTCCAGGCTGCAGCCGGGGTGGTTCATGATTCCGTACCCGAGGCCGAGTGGCAGGAAACCGAGGCCAAGGCCCGCGCGCTGTTACGCGCGGCCGAGCTGGTCGAAGAGGGCTTTGCCCGAGAACTTTGAGAGGAACTTTAACCATGATCGAGCGCGCCGGTGATCCTCACCAGCACATCCGCGACGGCGTCCGTGCCGTCGTCACCCAATTCGACTCGCGCTATTGGCAGGAGATTGATGACGCACGGGCTTTCCCCGAGGCCTTCGTCAACGCGCTGACCGAGGCGGGTTGGCTCGGAGCGCTGATCCCCGAGGCCTATGGCGGCTCGGGGTTGTCGCTCACCGAGGCGTCGGTGATCATGGAAGAAATCAATCGGGCCGGTGGCAACTCCGGTGCGTGTCATGGCCAGATGTACGTGATGGGTTGCGTGCTGCGCCATGGTTCGGAGGAGCAAAAGTCACGCATCCTGCCAGCCATCGCCAACGGCTCGCTGCGCATGCAGTCGATGGCGGTGACCGAGCCGACCACGGGGTCCGACACCACGCGGCTCAAAACCTTTGCCGAGCGGCGAGGCGATCGCTACGTCGTCAATGGCCAAAAGGTCTGGACGTCGCGAGTTCAGCACTCCGATCTGATGCTGCTCCTTGCGCGGACCACGCCGCTTGCCGAAGTGAAAAAGCGCAGCGATGGCCTGTCGGTGTTCATTGTCGATCTCAGAGAGTCGCTGGGCCGCGGTATCGAACTGCGTCCGATCCGCAACATGGTCAATCACGAGACCAACGAGCTCTTCATCGACAACCTCGAGGTGCCGGTCGAGAACCGGATCGGCGAGGAGGGAAAAGGGCTCAAATACATTCTCGACGGCCTCAATGCCGAGCGGATCCTGATCGCCGCTGAATGCATCGGTGATGGCTACTGGTTCGTCGAGCGAGCGAGCCGCTATGCGAGTGACCGAATTGTCTTCGAGCGTCCGATCGGGCAAAACCAGGGCGTTCAGTTCCCGATCGCCCGATCCTTTGCCAACGTCGAAGCGGCGAGTCTGATGCGTTACCGGGCGGCAGAGCTTTTCGACCGCGGGGAGCCTTGCGGGGCGGAGGCCAATATGTCTAAGCTGCTCGCTGCCGATGCTTCCTGGGAAGCCGCCAATGCCTGCCTGCAGACGCACGGAGGGTTTGGCTTTGCGGCCGAATACGACGTCGAGCGCAAATTCCGCGAGACCCGGCTCTATCAGGTGGCGCCGATTTCGACCAACATGATCCTTTCCTACCTCGCCGAGCATGTCCTGGGCATGCCACGGTCCTACTGATTGCCCGGAGCTTACTGATGCTGGACCTTAGCCAATGGGTGGGCCGCTCGATGACAGAGACCGAGCGCTTCGATGCCCGTCTCGTGCGCTGGCTTGCCGCCGCCCTCGAGCGCGACAGCTTGTCTGATCCTCGACCCGGCGATGCCGTACCCGCCTGCTGGCATTGGGCGCTTTTTGCACCGGTCGCGCGTCAGTCGGGGCTGGGTCGCGATGGACATCCCAAGCGCGGCGATTTTCTGCCGCCGGTTGAGCAGCCCCGACGAATGTTCGCGGGGAGCCGTTTGCGCTGGTACCAGCCTCTGCGGGTCGATGCGCTGATGACTCGTGAATCGACGATTGCCTCGTGCGAGCGCAAGTCCGGCCGTACGGGCGAGATGGTGTTTGTCACGGTGAAGCAGCGCTACCTCAGCGAGGGCGCTCTGCTCCTCGAGGAGGAGCAGGATCTGGTCTATCGATATGACGCGACGCCCGATGAGGTTCGAGCGCTGGCTGAGCAAGGCGAGCGTGCCCGCGCGCTGCGAGGTAGCGCGCCGGCCTTCGAGCGCGCCGGCGCTCACCAGCGCACGCTGTCGGTCGATCCGGTCTTGTTGTTCCGCTACTCGGCGGCGACCTTCAATGGACACCGGATTCATTACGACCGCGATTACGCGACCTCTGTCGAAGGCTACCCTGGCCTCGTCGTCCATGGTCCGTTGCTGGCCTGTCTGTTGATCGATCATCTCGAGCGAACTGTCGCTCAAGGCGCCACGGTCGAACGCTTTTCGTTTCGGGCGCGCCGACCGACCTTCGATATCGCACCGTTTGCCCTGCACGCGGATGCGCCTGACCAGGATGGCAAGGTTGCGCTGTGGTCCACCAACAATCTCGGTGAGGTTGGTCTCGACGCGCAGGCGGTGCTGCGCCGCTAAGCGCGATATCCTTGGCATCATGTCGGGTTTAATCGATTTGAGGGGTCACACTTGCAACGGCTCGATTCCCCGCCTACATTGCCGGGTTCCTGCGGTAGCCGTCCGTCCATGATTCTTTCTTCAGGGGTTCACGCCATGTCCTCGAAGTCCACTTCCGTTCTGATTCGTACCGGTGTCGCCGGTGCCTTGCTCGCGGTTGCTGTCGGCGTTTCGGCTCAGGCCAGCCGGTCGTGCGACGAAGTGTTCCAGCCCCAGGTCGGCCAGTCCGGCAAGGACGTGATTTGGGTGCCCACCCCCGATGAACTGGTGGCCCGCATGCTGAAGGCGGCCAAGGTGACCAAGGACGACCTGCTGTTCGACCTGGGTGCCGGCGACGGCAAGATCGCGATTGCCGCGGCCCGCGACTTCGGCGCCCGATCGGTCGGCATCGAGTTCAAGAAAGAAATGGCCGAGCTCGGCCGCTGCAATGCGCAGCGCGCGGGCGTGGGTGATCGCGTGCAGATCATCAACGGCGACATCTTCAAGGAAGATTTCTCCAAGGCCACCGTGATCTCGATGTATCTGCTGCCAGAACTCAACCTGAGGCTGCGCCCCACCATCCTGAAGATGAAGCCGGGCACTCGGGTGGTGACGAATTCATTCACCATGGGCGACTGGGAGCCGGACCAGGTTCTGTCGGGTCCGGGCAATACCGGGTACTTCTGGGTCGTGCCCGCGCAGGTTCAGGGTCGCTGGGCGCTTGAGGGTGTGGATGGCAGCGGCAACGGGACGCTGGCGCTGTCACAGCGCTATCAGCGCGTCGGCGGAACGATCACCCTGGGCGGGCAGACGCAGCCGTTGCTCGAGCCGCGGCTCGAGGGCGCCGAACTCCGTTTTGCGTTCATCGACAGCGGCAACAACCTGCGGTCGGCTCGCGCCACGATTGATGGCGATGCGATCAAGGGCGAAACCGGGACCAACGCCTACATGAGCTCACCGTTCACCGGCAAGCGCGCCGGCAATTGAACGACTGACGCCCGATCATCGGGCCCGACCGACCGTCAGACAGCAGGTTCAACCTTGAATGCACAGCAGCCCACACCAGACACGGTAACGCCTGCTCGGCTATTGCAGCCGGCAGCCGCCATCGCGATCATCGTTGGCATCGTCATCGGCGCAGGGATCTTCAAGACGCCGTCGATGGTTGCGGGCGTCACAGGGGATGCCGGGTGGATGCTGACCATCTGGGTGGCGGGTGCCCTGATCTCGATCGCAGGGGCGCTCTGCTACGCTGAGCTATCGGCCAAGCACCCGCACGCTGGAGGGGACTACCACTTCCTCGAACTGGCCTACGGGCGCCGGCTTTCGTTCCTGTACGCCTGGGCCAAGGCAGCGGTCATCAACACGGGCTCGATCGCGCTGCTGGCGTTCGTGTTTGGCGAGTACATGACCCAGGTGATCAGTCTGGGGCCCGCTTCGACAGCGATCTGGGCCATCTTCATCGTGCTGGCCCTCACCGTCATCAACCTGATCGGGCTCGAGGCCTCCAGCAGGGTGCAGATCGCGTTGACCGTTGTCGAGGTGCTGGGTCTGGTTGCGGTCGTCGTGGCCGGCTTTCTCGTCAGCGCGCCGGCTGACGCAACGCCACCGCTCTTTGCCAAGGATCCGCCCCTGGGGCTGGCTGGGCTTGCGCTGGTGTTCGTGTTGCTGACCTTCGGCGGTTGGAACGAGGCCGCCTTTATCTCCGCCGAGGTCAAGGGCGGACCACGCCGGATCGTGGGGGTGATTGTTCTGAGCCTGCTGCTGATCACGGCGATCTACATCCTTGTGAACCTGGCGTTGCTGCACGCGCTGGGGCTCAAGGGTCTGGCCTCGTCCAAAGCACCAGCGGCGGACGTGATGTCGGCGGCCTTCGGTGTCTGGGGCCAAAAGGCGATCGGCCTGTTCGTTGCCTTTGCAGCACTCACCAGCATCAACGCCACGATGATCGTTGGTGCGCGAAGCAATTTTGCGGCTGGGCTGAGTTGGTCGTCGCTGCGCTTTATGGGTCGTTGGAACAGCGCCTCCGGGACGCCAGCGGCTGCGCTTCTCGTGCAAAGCGGCATCGCGCTCGCGCTGGTGATTTTCGGTACCCAGCAGCGCGATGGCTTTGGCGCCATGGTCGAGTTCACGGCCCCCGTGTTCTGGTCATTCCTGTTCCTGGTCGGCATCGCCGTTTTCCTGCTCCATGGCAAGCCCTTCGTCGGCGAGCGCTTCGAGGTGCCGCTCTACCCCCTGACGCCGATCGTGTTCTGCGCGAGTTGCGCTTGGCTTGCCTACTCCAGCACGACCTATGCCGTGAGCCAGAAGGCGGTTCACGTGTCGATCGGCGTCATGGCGGTGGGGCTGATTGCGCTGCTGCTGCTCGAGATCGCCGAACGCCGGCGCTCGCCCGCCGCTGGCCAGTGACAGCCTGGGCAGAGCGCTCGATGAAGCATCCGCGCAGGCATCAAAAGGCGCTACACTAGTCCGATGAACGCTTCGTTCCCCGCACCGATCGCCCTCCTGCCCGACTCCTGGTGCTCGTCCTCGGCGGGCTGGCGTTGGCGCAAGCCTGCCGCCTAGACTGCTCTTGCCGCGCGCGCCGGCGTTACTGGCGCCCTTCCACTGACCGCCCGATTTCTGGTGGATTTGCCCCTCCTGGGCAGGCCGGCGCGTCAGTTGGCCGCTCCCCTGACCGACGGATGCTGATCATGCTGCTGATGATCGACAACTACGATTCCTTCACCTACAACCTCGTGCAGTACCTGGGCGAACTCGGCGCGTCTGTCCAGACGGTGCGAAACGACCAGATGACCCTCGCCGAGATCGAGGCGCTCGCGCCGCGCGGTCTGTTGATCTCGCCTGGACCCTGTGATCCGAAGCAGGCCGGTATTTCACTGGCCGCCATTCAGGCTTTTGCAGGCCGGATTCCGATCTTCGGGGTCTGTCTGGGTCATCAGGCGATCGGCGAGGCCTTCGGCGGTCACATCGTGCGGTCCCGCCGCGTCATGCACGGCAAGACCGACCTGATCCAGCATTTGGGGGTCGGCGTTTTTGCTGGGCTGCCTGAGCGCTTCGAGGTGGTTCGATATCATTCGCTCGCCATCGAGCAGAGCACGCTGCCCGGGTCGCTCGAGGTCACTGCCTGGTCCAGTGACGGGGAGATCATGGGGGTCCGGCACCGTCACTTGGACGTCGAGGGGGTCCAGTTCCACCCTGAGTCGATCGCTTCACAGCATGGCCATGCCCTGCTCGCCCAATTTCTTCGCCGTGTCACGACCAACGGCGAAGCCTGCCATTGACTGCGCCCTTGTCGAGGATTGTCACTATGCCTATCACCGCAGCTGAAGCCCTGCAGAGAACCATCGAACACCGCGAGATCTTCCACGATGAGATGCTGACGCTGATGCGCATGATCATGAGCGGGGAGCTCTCGCCGGCCATGACTGCCGCGATCCTGATCGGGCTTCGGGTCAAGAAAGAAACCATCGGCGAGATCACGGCCGCCGCGCAGGTCATGCGCGAGTTCGCCAACAAGGTCATCGTCGACGGCGGGCCTCATTTCCTGGATGTGGTCGGCACGGGCGGAGACTCCTCGCACACGTTCAACATCTCCACTGCGTCAGCTTTCGTCGCGGTCGCCGCAGGGGCCCGGGTTGCCAAGCACGGCAATCGAGGCGTCTCCTCCAAATCGGGTAGTGCCGACGTTCTCGAGGCGCTGGGCGCCAACATCATGCTCAGTCCCGCGCAGGTCGCCGAGTGCATCCAAGCGGAGGGATTCGGATTCATGTTTGCACCCAACCACCATCCAGCGATGAAGA
>CAZAVT010000025.1:0-17279 GCA_964488395.1 uncultured Burkholderiaceae bacterium
AAGCTGGGATGTGGCTTGCCGGTGTCATTGATGATCCGACCGTCAGGCCCCCCACCGAATCGCCTAGCGCCCAGGAGATGGAGCAACTGCGGGCCGCAGTCGCGCAGGCCGGGTTGCTACGTCGCTGATGATCCAATCCTGATTCGAGAGATCCAACCGAGGAGACCGACAATGAATCGATGGACCCTTTTTAAGGCTGCGCTCGCAGCCACGATGCTTGCGACCGCCGCTGGCGCTGTCTGGGCTCAAACTTACCCAAGCCGCCCGGTGCGGGTGATCATCCCCTTCCCTCCCGGTGGGACCCTGGACTCCGTGGGCCGAATGCTGGCGCAGAAGATGACACAGTCCACCGGGCAGTCGTTCGTGATCGAGAATCGCCCGGGGGGCAATGGCATGATCGGCGCCGATGCGGTCGCCAAGGCCGCCGCCGACGGATACACACTGCTCTTCAATGCGTCGACTTTCACCACCACGCCGATGACAGTGAAGTCGGCGCCCTACGACGTGGTGCGCGATTTTCAGCCGATCGTGCTGGTCGCACAGGCGCCGCTCGCGGTATCGGTCAACAATGATCTGCCGGTCACTGATATCAGGTCGCTGATCGCTCATGCGAAGACCAAGCCGGGCCAGCTCGCCTTTGCAATCGGATCAACCGGGTCTGCCGGCAACCTCGCCACTGAGCTGCTGCGAAAGGCGGGCGACATCGATCTGATGATCGTGCCCTACAAGGGCACCGCGCCGGCCTTCCAGGATCTGGTCGGTGGGCAGATCGCCGGCTTCATCGACCCATTGCTCGGTGCGATGGGCTTTCAGAAGGCCGGCCGCCTGAGAATCATCGCCGTGACCTCACCCGCCCGCGTACCTAACCTCCCCGAGGTGCCGACCGTCGGTGAGTCCATCCCGGGCTACGCCTTCTTCAGCTGGTACGGACTGTGGGGTCCGGCGCGCCTGCCCGCTGACATCACCGCTCGACTCAATGTCGAGGCGAACAAGGCGCTGGAGAGCGATCTGCGCGACAAGCTGATTGCCCAGGGCCTGGTGGTCAACGGCGGCAGCGTGGAGGCCTTTGTCAAGTTTCAATCCGAGGATATGGCGCTCTCGCGCAGGATCATCACCGAAGGCAATATCCGTGCAGACTGAGTCGGTGCGCGCCTTGGTAACGGGTAGCAGTTCGGGGATCGGCCGCGCGATCGCCATGCGTCTGCTCACCGAAGGCTGGCTGGTGACCGGGCTCGATCTCGCCCCCCCATCGATCAGCCATGCGGCGTTCGAGGCCTGCACCTGTGATCTGGCCGATCCGATTGCGGTCGATGAGCTGTGTGCTCGCCTCGACACGCCACAGGCGGTCGTCCACGCTGCGGGGCTGATGCGCACTGCGTCGCTGGGCAGTCTCGAGGACCAGGACGCCCTGTTGATGTACCGGTTGCATGCCGGTGCCGCGACTCGCCTCGCCCAGGCCTTTCTGCCGCGGATGGCTGAGGGCGGGCAGGGACGAATGGTGTTGATTGGCAGCCGCGTTTCACAGGGCATGCCCGGCCGCAGCCTTTATGCGGCCAGCAAGGCGGCGCTGGTCGCGCTAGCGCGCAGCTGGGCTGCAGAAATGATCGCCAGGGGCGTCACGGTCAATGTCATCTCGCCTGCCGCAACCCGCACCGCGATGACAGCCGATCCCGCGCGCTCGGGCAGTGCTGCCCGTTTGCCTCCGATCGGTCGACTGATCGAGCCCGACGAGGTGGCCGCGCTCGCTTGTTTTCTGCTGAGCGCCGAGGCTGGTGCGATCACCGGACAAGACATCGCCATCTGTGGCGGAGCATCCATTCCCAGTTGAGAACCTGTTCATGAAAATTGTCCGAATCCTCGAATCGACTCGACCGATCCAGTCATCAATCCGTAACGCCTACATCGATTTCTCGAAGATGACGCTCAGCCTCGTGGCGGTCGTCACCGACGTGATGCGGGACGGCGAGCCGGTTGTTGGTTACGGCTTCAATTCGAACGGCCGATATGGGCAGGGCGGTCTGATCAGGGAGCGCTTCATCCCGCGCCTGCTCGAGGCCGACCCTTTGAGCCTGATCAACGATGAGGGTGACAACCTCGACCCGCATCGGATCTGGTCGCGCATGATGACCAACGAGAAGCCTGGGGGGCACGGCGAACGATCGGTGGCGGTCGGGACGCTCGACATGGCGGTCTGGGATGCGGTGGCCAAGATCGCCGGGATGCCGCTGCACCAACTCCTCGCCTGTCGCTATGGCAGCGCGCCCGCTCAACCGCGGGTGTTCGTTTATGCAGCCGGCGGGTACTACCACCCCGGCAAGGGCCTTGATGGGCTGCGCGCCGAGATGGCCTCTTATCTCGAGCGCGGCTATTCGGTGGTCAAGATGAAGATCGGTGGCGCTTCGCTCGAGGAGGACTGCGAACGCATCGAGGCGGTGCTCGCGATGCTGGGGCCAGGTCGCCAGCTCGCGGTCGACGCCAACGGCCGATTCGATCTCGATACGGCGATCGCCTATGGCCGCGCGCTCGCCCAGTATCCGCTCTTCTGGTACGAAGAGGCTGGGGACCCGCTGGACTATGAGTTGCAGGCGCGGCTCTGCGAGGTCTACGAGGGTTCGATGGCGACGGGCGAGAACCTCTTTTCGATGCAGGACGCGCGCAATCTCATCCGGCACGGTGGCCTGCGTGCGGATCGGGATTGGCTGCAGTTCGACTGCGCCCTCAGCTACGGCCTGGTCGAGTACCTGCGCACCTTACGGATGCTCTCCGACCATGGCTGGTCGCCGCGCCGTTGCATCCCGCACGGAGGTCATCAGATGTCGCTCGCGATTGCGGCTGGCCTGCACCTGGGCGGTAATGAAAGCTACCCTGACCTGTTTCAACCCTATGGCGGCTTTCCCGACGGGGTGACGGTGCGAAACGGTTATGTCGATTTGCCCGCGTTGCCGGGGATCGGCTTCGAGGGCAAAGCCGACCTCATTTCGGAGATGAGAAGGCTCCTCAATTCCTGAAGAGGGGCGCCAGTGGTCACCCTGCGTATTTTGACGATGGATCGAGCGGGTCGCTAAGATCAGCGCTCGTACCCTCCATCCAAAACAGGAGCCCCCATGCGTGCCTACCAGCTGCCTGACTACATGGTGAGCGGCGAGTCCGACACCACGATTTTTCTGCTGCATGGTGCCTACGGTTCCAAGGAGTATTTTCGCTTCACGATCGAGCGTTTTGTAGCGTATGGCTTGCGCGTGGTCGCCTGCGACATGCCCGGATATGGCATTTCAGAGATCCCAGAAACCTTGTCAGTCACCAGCATGGCGGAGTTGGTCAACCGGCTGGTCGAGACGACAGGGTCGCGCCGCAATGTGATGCTGGGTCACAGCATGGGTGGCATGGTCGCGCAAAAAGCCGCCGACCTGCAGCCTGACCGCTTCGCGGCGTTGGTGCTATCGGCCACGGCGCATACCTTCAACCACTCCGGGCCCGAATGGCAGGCCGAATTCCTGCGCACCCGAGTCGCCCCGCTGACCCAGGGCAAGTCGATCAGCGAATATGCTCCGTCCATGCTGCGCACGATGATGGGGCCCGGTGCATCGGACCCGGCCCTCGATCATGCGCTCTACAACATCCGGATGATGAAGGGGCCCGCTTTCCAGAAGGCGATTCAGGCGATCTCACTTTATCTCGAGGACGACGTGCCGGCGCGATTGAAGATGCCGGTGCTCTGCATCGCTGGCGAGCTCGATCTGACCTGTCCCGCGTCCGTGATGAAGCGGATGGCCGGGATGATGCCGCAGGGCGAATTTCACGAGATGAAGGGCGTTGGGCACTACGGATGGGGCGAGCGTCATGAGGAGTACCACCGCGTGGTGCATGATTTTCTGGATCGGGCCCTGCGCTAGGGCATCCGTCGTCTTGCAGCCGGGTGGTTCATCGATTAGCCTTGCCTCGCCCGATGACCTGCCGCGCCGCGACGCGTCTTTTGGCTGAGCCGCTTGCGTGATCGCGGGCCTCGCCTGATTGTTCAAATGTTTAGGAAAATCCGATGGCCTCAAGCGACTGGTATGTGATGGTGCTGCGTGAATTCGTCACCCTGACGGGAGGCGATCCTGGCGCGGTCAGCCAGGAAACGGAGCTCTCCTACGAGCATGACGGCATGCTCGCCCATCTGTTGCCGCATCCTGACCAGGAAGCGTTGGTGATCGACATCGAGATCATGCGGATTGAAGAGCCAGCGGCGCAGCCGCGCAATCTGGAGCGTTTGCAGTTGCTGCACCAGCTCAATGGTATGACCCGTTTTTCCCACGGGGGGATGGTCTTCCTGAGCCTTGACAACATGCTGGTGTTCAGCAGGACCGTGCCGCTTGCGGGCCTGACAGGTCAGCATCTGGCTGAAACGATGGCGGACGGCCTGGACCAGGCGGGCAACCTTCGCTCGGCCTGGGACCAGCTGCGCGAGCTGGTCGCGGGGGTTGCCCGGCGGGTTGCGGCACCGGCCGCGACCGATCGTGGACTGACCGGGCAGCCGTTCACCCCTGAACTTCGAGCCTGAGCGTTCTAGGAGGGTCGGCCATGGCCGGTTTCAACATAGGCAATCTTCAAAGGCCGGTTGCGGCTCAGGGTGCCGCGTCAGCTCAGGCGATGAGCGCGGACACTGCTCACCAGACGCTCAGCGGCTATTCGGCTCATCTGAAATCCAGCGGCGGCTTCAAGGAAGGGGTCATTCGTCTCAAGACCAATGCGGGAGGCGACACTCAGATCTACCGTGATCGGGCCTATCATTTTCGATCGCGCAGCGGCGAGGGATCAGGGGTGGGCGAGGCGGGCCGTTTGACACGGGACATGTTCGCCAGGGCCTACGAGGGGAAGCTTTCCCAGGCGGCGCATACGAAGCTGATGGAAGGGCTTGATGCCTACCTGCTTTCGCGTGGCGGGCAGATGGGGACCCGCAGCTTCGAGCGCTTTTTCCAGGCGTTCGAGCGCGCCGTGGGGCGCGAGCAGGCTCTTGCGCAGGCGGCCGAGCGATTTCAGGCCGGGCTGCAGGCGGGTCCGGTCAAGATCAGCGAGCAGGCTCTGGCCTTTCTCCAGGGCAAGGATTCAACGGATGCCTTGTCCTCGATGGCAGTGTCCTCTCCTGAGTCGCGGCGCGCCGACCAGGAGGCTGATGAGCGTTCCTCGAGCAGTCTCAACCTATCCTTCGCGAAGCCGATCAATCCAAAGAGCCCCGAATATGTCGCCAAGGTCCAGGATGGTGTGTCAGCGATCTACGGGGCAGGGGGAGGGAGCATTGCCCCGATTGGCGATAACCAGGGGGCAAAGTCCAACCCGTTCCTGATCGATAGTGAAGCGGGGAAATCCGTGCTCGTCGTTCCACGGGACCAGAAGGTCGAAGTCAATACGAATTCATTCGGAACCGGCGAGATTGCGGCGGCCCTCGCCTTGAGGCCGATGCCCCATGTCGCCAGACCCACCGAATTCGTGCTGACCGTCGAGCTGCCACTGGAGGAGCAGCTCTCTCACACCGCGTCCGATGGCAAGCGTATTGACATCGCAGGCAGTTACAAGCAGGCCTATCGGGTTCCCGCCGATCAGGTGAGAGGCTTCATCGAGTCGATCCATGAACAGGAGGACGGATCGAAGATCTTCATGACGGCGGTTCGGATGCCCGCCGGGGCAAAGACAACCCTCGAGGCCGCGGTGGGCGAGCAGCCTCTCGAGCCCCGGGAATTCGCCCAGTTCGCAGCCGGTCTCTATCTCGCGCTCGACGAGATGGGCAAGGCAAAACTCATTCACCACGACATCAAGGCTGCCAACATCACCTACGACAGAGAGAAAGGCGAGGTGATGCTGATCGATCTGGGAGGCGCGGTACGAGTGGACGGCGAGGACGGCAAGACAAGGATCATCAACGACGCCAACGAGCTGACCAGGCCACCGGGCTGCACAACCGATGTGGGTCTGGATGGTCAGAAAACGGCCTCCCCCCACGGGCTCGAATACGACCGCTACGGCTTTGCGCTCATGCTGCTGTCATCCCTTGCGCCCTCGGTGTCGAACCAGACCGGTCCGGTCCTTCGGGAGATCTTTTCGCTTCCGGTGCCCGCGCAGGGCGGCCGGGTTGGCCAGTTGCTGGACGAACTGTCGGATCCCAGTGCAGCCGTGTCGCCCCTGGCGCTTCATCCAGAGCTCCGGTTGAAGGCGATCAAGAGCCTTGGCGATTTCAAGAGCCAGTTGGACGAGGCGTTTTCGCGCGACCCCGCTGCCCGAGGGCTCGTCGAGCAGGCCTTGACGGCCGGGCTGACCGAGGGTCCTACGAGTGATGCGGCCTGGCGCGCGCTCGGGGGAGCGATCAAGGAGCGGGCTCTACAGGTGGACGCTGGATCAGCCAATACAGCCGCCCTGAAAAAGCTCTTTCCGGCAGAGGCTCAGAGCCTCGATGGAGACGGGGAGCTGCACTTTTCTGGCGACCCGGCCGGCCGTCGCGAGGACGGCCTGCTCAATCGCCTGTCCAACGGGGATCCCTACGAGAGTTAGCACGGGGTCGCGCGCACGAGGCTGCGCCGAAACCCCTGGCCCATCTCTTCGGGCGGTCCATGGACCGCCCCCGCTTGCATCACGGGACCTGGATGGCCGCGTTGAGCGTGCTCCACAGAGGCTGCGTCCAGGGCACCATATCCTCGCGCCAGTACCACCAGAAGTAGCCGCCGATGTAGTTTGGCTGGTTGATCTTCATCGTGTAATAACGCGTCAGCAGCTCCGCTTTCTTAGCCGGGTCGCTTGACCCGATTTCGCCAAAGCCGATTCGCGAATTGGGGAACATCGCGGCCAGCTTTGCGAACACCGTGGGCCAGTCGGGCCTCAAGTCGTTACAGTCTTCCTCGTAATAGCTGATCAGCACATAGTCCAGGCCCTGCTTCATTCGTGCAGGGATATTGGCCTGCGCCCAGGTGAACATCTCATTCGAGCTTCTCGACCAGCAGTCCTGGTTGTAGTAGAGCGTCAGCGCCGTCGTTTTGCCGCGCGCCTTCACGAGATCGTAGGCGCCACTGATCTTGGCGACCACATCCGCCGTCCGGCCCAACCACTCTCCGTTGACTTCATTGCCGGCCTCCCAGATATGAATCACATCGCCCATCGAATCGAGATAGCGGGTGGTACGGTTGAGATAACTGCTCACGCTAATCCGCCGCACATAGGCCGAATCCAGGATCTCCCCCATCAGGTAGCTGACGGCGGACATCGCTGTCGCAGCCTTGCGGTAGTAGGCGGGACCCACGGTTTCGTCAAAGACGATCCGGGCCGTTGGCTTTTTGGCCATCCGTCTCATCGACTCGATGATGGCTGACAGCTCGCTGATGTCGTCGACCGTAATGCCGTAAAGCGGTACGGGTATCGAACTTGATACAGCCGCTGCGGCGAGTGGCGCAGCACTGGAATTCGTGCCGTTGTGGTTGGAGTTCGTTTGGCCTTGTTGGTTATTGCCATTGCGGCCCCCCCCGCAGTTGCCCACCAGCAAGACCGTGACCAGCGCGAGCAGAGTCACGGCGATAACCGTCCAGAAGGCGCGTCGCCGGGCCCGATCCCCTGTTGCTTCCTGCGTGCCCATTTTTGCTCTCCCATGGACCGGATTGGCCCTGATGGAGAGAAGGATCGGGCCTGCAGGACCGCTGGCCCTTGATCCGGATCGGCGCCCGCGTCGATGGCAGGGCGGGAGCCGA
The DNA here is from genome assembly GCA_964488395.1 of uncultured Burkholderiaceae bacterium. Taxonomy (GTDB): domain Bacteria; phylum Pseudomonadota; class Gammaproteobacteria; order Burkholderiales; family Burkholderiaceae_E; genus SYIM01. The sequence continues at coordinate 7,710 of CAZAVT010000025.1, forward strand.
TGAATGGTGTCAGCGGTCTTGGCGGGTCGGCGCGCGTAATGCCGTCGCAATCCGCTCGAGCATCATCTCGCTCGAGCCATCGGTGAAGTTCGCCACCCTGGCGCCGAGGGCATGGCGGCCAAAGGGCTGGTCCTCGCGCAGGCCGGACGCACCCATGGCCTGGGCCAGTGCGGCGATCTGCCGGTCGGCCATGCGGGTCGCAAGGAACTTGGCCTGTGCGGCCAACAGTTGGGCGTCCTCGCCCGCGTCGATCCTTGCGGCGCTTGCCGCGACCATCAGCCGGCAGGCGGCCAGCTCGCTGGCCGCCTCGGCGAGCCGCCAGCGCCAGCCCTGGTGTTCGGCGAGCGGGACCCCGAAAGTCTTGCGCGACTCCCCTTGCCGTAGCGCGAGCTCAAGCGCCTCACCTACCATGCCGCAGCACATCGCCGCGACATAGGTTCTTGCGCCGTTGATCGATTGGAGGGCGGCCCGGAAGGCTCGTCCAGGCGGCTGCAGCAGCTCGTCGTCGCGCGCCCGATAGCCTGCTAGACGAAAGCCAGCGGTGCCGATGGCGTGTTGGCCTGTGAGCGCATAGCCTGGCGCGCGGTGCACGCCTGCACGGTTCAGATCGACAATGAAGCCAGCGATTCCACGACCGCCAGACCCCGGTTCGGTTTGGGCGTAAACAACGGCCAGATCGGCCTCAGTGGCATTGGTGATCCAGGCCTTTTCGCCGTCCAGCTGCCACCCGTGCTCGACTCGCCGCGCCTGCAGATGGATCGCTGCGAAATCCGATCCGGCATGAGGTTCGGTCAAGGCCGTGCAGCCGATCAGTTCTCCGCGCACCAGGGCTGGTACGTAGCGCTTGCGAATCGTCGGTGCGGCCTCGCGAGCCAGCTTGTTGGCCACATTCTGGGTGTTGATCAGCGAAAACGCGAATGCGTAGTCGACCGCCGCGAGTTGCTCGGCGATCTGGCACTTGACCGAGTAACGGTGTCCCAGCCCTCCTTGATCACGAGGCACCTCGATCGCGCAGAGTCCGATCCGCGCAGCCTCGACAATCGCCTCTCGTCCGATCCGTCGCTCGCGCTCCCAGCGGAGAACCTGAGGGGCGACTCGTTCACGCGCAAATCGTCCTGCACCACGGATCAGTGCCGTAGCGTCGAAGGCCTCAGGGTCGAATTCGGTCGTCGTCATCGCAGGCTCCCTGTGAGGGTGGCGATCCTTTACACTGCAGTGGACATTTCGAGCCCTACCCCGGTCCCCCGCCCTTTGCAGTGGAGTGTCGCATGATCAAGATTGCCCGTCTCGCTCGCGCCGTCAGTTTGTGTTGTATCAGCCTCCTCGCTGGCGCACCGGCCTGGGCGGCCTTTCCGGATAAGCCGATCCGGATCGTCGTGCCTTACTCGGCAGGGGGTAGTTCGGATCTCCTCGCGCGAGCGATCGCCGAGCCGATGTCGAGCGATCTGGGTCAAGCCGTGATCGTCGAGAACCGTGCCGGTGCCGGTTCAATGGTCGGCACTGCCTTCGTGGCCACACAGCCCGCTGACGGTCACACGCTGCTGCTTGCCGATGTGCCTTACACCATCGTGGCCGCGCTTTATGCCGGACGGCTCAAGTATGACCCGCGCAAGGATCTGGCACCCGTCGCGCTCCTGGGCGAGTCGCCGATGTACTTGTTTGTCACGGCGGGCTCTCGTGCCCAATCGCTGGAGGATGTGCTGCGACAGGCCCGCGAAAGCGGTGGCGCGCTCACCATTGGCTCAGGAGGCAACGGCTCGCTCACCCATCTGATGGCTGAGTTGCTGATGATCAATGGCGGTGTACGTCTCGCGCATGTGCCCTACAAGGGAGCAGCCGCGGCGATGAACGATCTGGCTGGCGGCCAGGTCGAGTTGAGCTTCAGCAGCATGGCGAGCGCCACCGCGGTGCTCACGGCGGGCAAGGTGAGGGCCATTGCGGTCTCGGCGCCCGCTCGTGAAGCGGCTTACCGTCAGGTGCCCACCTTTCGTGAATTGGGGCTCGATCGAATGACCGTCCAGAACTGGTGGGGCGTGATGTTACCGGCGGGCACACCCAATGACCGGGTGCAGATCCTGGAGCGGGCGGTCCTGAAGATCGTTTCCTCGGTAGCCTTTGCCCAGCGCCTGACAGCGCTTGGCGTCAGCGCGCCACAGTCGGCTGAGCGAGGGTCGTTCGCGCGGATCTTGCAGGAAGATCTCGCCCGCTGGGAAGACCTGGTGACACGGGCAGACATCAAGGTGAGCCCGTGAGCGCCACATCGATCGATTGGCGGGCTTGGGCGCTCGACGATCAGGAGCTCTGGTCTGACTTTCAGGCGCTCTGTGACTTTGGCGGGCGACTGGCCGGCGGAGGTTCTGACAGCCAGGCAGTGGATTGGGCAGTGGAGCGACTGAGAAAAGCGATCGGCTCTCGTGGCATCGTGCAACGCCGGGAGATCCCGTTCCCCGGCTGGACGCTTAGCCGCGCGAGTCTTTCCTGCCCGTCGCGTCCCGATCTCAGACTGCGCTGCATGCCGCTCTTGCGCTCGGCGAGCACGCCTGTGGAGGGTCTCACCGCGCCGTTGGTCGACCTCGGGCCCGGACGGCCCGAGGATTTCGAGCGAATGGCCGGTCAGATCGCCGGGAAAATCGTGATCGTCGAGCACGAGTACCCGTTTGCTCCGGACCACGTGCATCGACGCCGCAAATACGAGGCGGCGCTGGCCGGTGGCGCCCTTGGCTTCCTCATGGCCAACCCCTGGACGGGGGGCGGGTTGATGTCGGGCTCGTCCGGTCGCGCGCCGGACGGCCCAGGGATTCCAGCGGCCTACATCGATGCACGGACCCGCGATCTGTTGCGCGAGCGAGCCCAGAGCGTTGACCCGCGAATTTGCCTGACGATCATCGGAGAGGAGCAGCCGCAGGCCACTGCAGGTATCGCCCTTGCAGACCTTCCGGGCGAGCGTTCCGATTGGATCGTGATCAGCGCCCACATCGACGGCCACCCGCTTGCCGAGAGTGCGCTCGACAACGCGAGTGGTACCGTGGTTGCGATCGCCGCTGCGAGGGCGCTTGCCGAGCGGGTCGGAGCGGGCAGCGCGAGTCTCCGAATCGCGCTCTTCAATGCCGAGGAGTGGGCGTTGGCAGGCTCGGCGCGGTATCTCGAGTCCCTCTCTCAGGACGAACTGAGCCGGATCCGTCTCAACATCAACCTGGACACCGTGGCGGGCGATTCTGTCCTCACCGCTCTCACGAGCGGATTTGCCGGGCTTGAACCCTTCCTCAAGGCCTGCGCGACGCGGGTTGGCGTCGATCTCGGCTTCTGGCGGCCGCTCATGAGCAATTCCGATCATGCGAATTTTGCACGACTCGGCATCCCTGCGCTGCGCTTGCTGGCGGGCTTCGAGCGACCGCAGTCACGGGTTCGGGCGATCCTGAGCGCCGAAGACCGGCGCGAGCTCGTGACCAGGGGCGAGCTGGAGACCGCGCTCGCGCTCGCTGCGTCGATCGCGGATGAGGGGCTGCGTGCCGCTCCTGAACGGCTCCAGGCGCTCGCCCGCTGATCGTGCTGATACACCCTGATCCCGTGCGACTGCGTCCGTGCGACGGCCCGCCTTGATTTGGCTAGACTGGCGGATCTTATTCGTTCAAGGGATCCGTCAGCCGCCATGAAAAAGTCGATCGATGTTGCCCAGATGTTTCCGCAGTTCGAACAGGTGACCGACCCGGAGCTCAAGCGAAAGACCATCGAGATCTGGAACGAGCTCTGGTCGATGTCCGAATTCGAGGACATCGAAACCGTTCCCACCTCCGGCGAGATTGCCAGACCCAATCTCCCGCATTCACGCTCGGTGTTGACGATGTGCCTGGCGGTCGCCGATTCGTTTGAGCGCTATCACGGGGTTCGGGTTGATCGCGATGTGCTGATCATTGCCGCCATCCTTCAGGACGCGAGTAAGGTGGTCGAGTACCGTCCCCGTTCTGGTGGCGGGGTCGACCGCACGTTGATCGGCAAGACCTACGGGCACGCCTTCTGGGTGACGATGCTCGCGGCTCAGAAAGGCCTGCCCGAGGCCATTTCACACATCCTGATCACCCACTCGCCCCAGGCGTCTCGATTTCCTCAGAGTCTCGAGGGCAAGATCATCTATTACGTCGATCAGCTTGATGTGATCGCGATCCATGGTGACCATTGGGTCAAGGAATCGATCATTCGTCGCTGAGCATCGACTTATTCCGCTCTGATACCGGTGTCGCGCACGGCCGCTCGCCAGCGCGCGACATCCTCCGCGACGTAACGGCCGAAGTCCGCAGCCGAGAGGGTCATCGGCTCAAGCCCGAGTTCGCGCAGCTTGCGAGCGACATCCTCGCGAGCCAATACGGCGGCGGTCTCGGCATTGAGCCTCGCGACCATCGCCGCCGGCACGCCGGCAGGCGCCGACAGGCCGAACCAGTTCGAGATCTGAATCGATGGATAACCGCTCTGGGCGAAGGTCGGTACATCCGGGTGGGAGGGCGAGCGTTCAATGCCGCTGACTGCGATCGCCCGGACCTTGCCCGAAGCGATATGCTGGGCCGCCGATGGCATGGAATCGAACATGTAGTCGATCTGCCGTCCGATCAGGTCGGTAAGGGCTGGGCCTGATCCGCGATAGGCGACATGCACGATCTGAACCCCGGCATGGAACTTCAAGAGCTCGCCCATAAAATGATTGGTTGAGCCATTGCCACTCGTGGCATAGCTGATCTTGCCGGGTTCGGCGCGCGCCGCCTTCACCAGATCGTCCACGTTGCGGGCGCTCGCGGCAGGATGGGCGATCAGGACGTTCGGGAAGGTCCCGATCATGGCGATATGGGTGAAGTCCTTCATCACGTCGTACTTGACGGTCGAAAAAAGCGAGGGCCCGACTCCCTGACTGCCGACGTTTGACAGCAGGATCGAGTAGCCGTCCGGCGCCATCCTTGCGAGCATTTCCGAGCCGATGGTCCCGCTCGCACCGCCCCGGTTGTCGACGACCACAGGCTGGCCGAGTCGGTCCGAAAGCTCCTTGGCGATCACGCGCCCCACGACGTCGGTCGAGCCGCCGACCGGGAACGGGACGATCAGCTTTACAGGGCGAACGGGCCAGTTTTCGGCTTGGACGCTGGAGAGAGGCAGGAGAGCACAAAGACCTGTCAAGGTCCATCGAGCGAGCGTGTTCATGTGGCTGGTGACTCCTCAATTCGCAGAATGATCTGTCAGGATGGCTCGCCGGGCTCAGGGCCGAAGAGCTGCCGTTCCAATTGGCCCACCCGTTCGTCGCGCACGAGCGCCATGATCTCGTCCACGCCGACCAGCAGATCAGGCCGATCGATGATCCGGCCGCTCGCGATGCTCTCCTTCATCAGCGAGAGCGCCTGTCGCATGCCCATGATCGCTGCCGCCGGCAGCATCCGTGGCAGAGACACCCGGGCAACCCCCATGGCTTCGAGCTGGGGAATCGGGATCAGTGGGGTCGTCGGTCGGGATCGAATGCCAAGGCCCATGTTGATCGTGATCGGGATGCCGACCTCGTCGACGAATCGGCGGATTTGGGCTTCGCTTCGGATCGCGTCGGGGAAGATCATGTCCGCACCCGCGGCGGCGTAGGCCTTGGCTCGCGCGATCGCAGCGTCCATGCCTTCAACCGCGATCGAGTCGGTGCGCGCAACGATGATGAAGTCGTCATCGGCGCGCGCATGGACGGCGGCTTCGACCTTACGGACCATCTCGATGACCGGAATCAGTGCCTTGCCTTCCTGATGGCCGCAGCGCTTCGGAAAGGTCTGGTCTTCGATATTGATGCCGGCGATGCCAGCCTGCTCGAAGTGTCGAACGGTCTGCGTGACCGTGATGGCATTGCCGTAGCCCGTGTCGGCGTCGGCCATCAGCGGAATCTCCACGCTCGCGGCGAGCTGGCGGCAGGCCTCTACGTTCTCGAGCAATGACATGACACCGTAGTTTTCCGACATCCCAAAGCGCGCATTGAACAGTCCGGCTCCGCTCGTCGATGCGGTGGCAAAACCCATCTGTTCGGCAAGCAGCAGGCTGTAGCCGTCATAGACGCCGGGCGAGACGCAGATCTCCCGCGCCTCGATGAGCGCTCTCATGCGCTGGGTCTTTCGGGTGGCCATGGTCATCGCAATCGTCAGATTGATGCGCCAGCCTGCTGGCACAAGGGTGGGGAAGCAGGGAGACCGGGTGAGGGAATCAAAGGGAACGTCAAAGGGAACGCGGCAAGACGATTCTAGTGCCAGGGTCTGCCAGTGGGCAACCTGCAGAGGACAACAAACGCCTTCGGCCTTGCTGCACACCCCGACCTCTGCTACGGTGATGCGCCCGCTGAGCCTCCCGTTTCTTCCGATGGAGTTTGCCTTCCGATGATTGCCGTCGAACAGCGAATCGCGTCGCGTTCCATCATCGATCGTCCGCGGCTGCGTTGGCCCGGCGATGCCCGGGTCGCGCTCTGGATCGTGCCCAATATCGAGCACTACGAGTACCTGCCGCCCACTCACCCGATCCGAAACGCCTATCCGAGGATGCCGCATCCAGATGTTCTGGCCTATGGCGGCAAGGATTACGGCAATCGTGCCGGCTTGTGGCGGATGTTCGAGAGCTTCGATGCTCTGGGCTTGCGCGCAACCGTGTCGCTGAATCTGGGCGTCATCGAACATTATCCCGAGGTCTTCGACGCCTGCGAGGCACGGTCCTGGGACTATCTCGGGCACGGCCTTTACAACACCCGCTACATGTGGGGCGTATCAGAGGAACACGAGCGAGACCATATCGCCCAGTGCGTCGAGATCTTTCGCCGCCGCACAGGCCGCCAGCTCCAGGGTTGGCTATCGCCCGCCTTGTCGCACACGCTTTTGACACCCGATCTAGTCGCCGAGGCGGGTATCCGTTATTTCTGCGATCTTGTGCATGATGACCAGCCCTTCCCGGTGCGGGTTCGACAGGGTCGGCTGATCACGGTGCCCTATTCGGTCGATCTCAATGATGCCGTGACGCATCGGCAGGGGATCGAGGCGGAAGCTTTTGCGCGAATGATTGTCGATACCTTCGAGACACTTTGGCGGGAGGGCGAGGAGAGTGGTCGCGTGATGTCGATCGCAGTCCATCCCTACAACATGGGTCAACCGCATCGAGCTCGCCACCTGCACCGTGCTCTGGAATCGATTATCAGCAGACCCGGGGTCTGGCTTGCGACCGGTTCCGAGATCGCTGATTGGTACTACCAGCATCACTACGATCAGGTGCAGTCAGCCACGCGTGAGGAGCGATCCTGATGCCAGGCGAATTACGACGTGGCATGGACCACGACCTCTATGCGTTCTCGCCGATGCCCGACCGCCCGCCGCTCGCCTGGCCAGGGGGCGCCGCGCTAGCGGTCAGTGTGGTCGTTTATCTCGACTGGTGGGATCTGGCGACGCCTGAGGGCGCGCATCGAACGCCGGATGTGCACGGCATGTGGGGCCATCAGTTTCCGGACCTGCGGACCTTCAGCTACCGACTCTATGGCGAGCGGATCGGCGCCTATCGAATTCTGGATGTGCTGCAGCGGCTGGGCATTCGGGCCACCGTTGCTGTGAGCGCGTCGATCGTCGATCGTTATCCCGAGCTGGTACTGCTTTGCCGCGACCGCGGACATGAGCTTGCGGCTCACGGGCTCAGTGCCCAACGAATGATCCACAGCGGGATGACCGAGGACGAAGAGCGCTCGCACATCCTCGCATCCCAGGCGGCAGTGACACGATTGACTGGGGAGCGCCCGAGTGGCTGGTTCGGGCAAGATCAGGGCGAGTCGACGCGCACGCCCGAGTTGCTCGCCCAGGTCGGTTTCGACTATCTCGCCGACTGGCCCAACGACGAGCAGCCTTACTGGATGAACACCTCGCCCCCGATCGTCTCGCTGCCGCTCCAGAGCGAGTTGGATGATCAGCAGTTCCTCTGGCTCCATCAGCAAGCCTCCTGGACCTACCCTCAGGCCGTGCTCGAAGCGGCCGATCAGTTGATCCTTGATGCGCGGGCGCAGGCTCAGGGACGCTCGCTCTGTCTGGGCTTGCGGTCCTGGCTCTCAGGCCGGCCCCACCGCATCGCCTATCTCGAGCAGGCTCTTGCCGGTCTGCGTGCACGCAGTGATGTCTGGATGGTTCCGGCGCGTGATCTCATCAGCGCGTTCCGGAGCGTGCGACCGCAGCGCATCGCTCGCTGAGCGCGTCCGTTTCGTTCATTCATGTTCCAGGGAGAGTCCAGCATGTTGTCGACCCATTCATGTTCGCCACGCCGTACCTTTGTCAGTCGTCTCGTGCTTGCGATGACCGGGATGGGCTTGGCCCTTTCGGTTCATGCCCAGGCCCCTGCCACTTACCCCAGTCGGGCGATCACACTGGTCGTGCCCTATCCGCCGGGTGCCACTGATCTCGAGGCGCGCAAACTCGCCGAAATTGCGTCGCGCAGCCTCGGGCAGACGATCGTCGTGGTCAATCGCACCGGTGCGGGTGGCGCAATCGGTGCCCAGTCGGTTGCGGCCAGTCCGGCCGACGGCTACACGCTGCTCTATGCCGCGCCGGCGGTGCTGACCATCGTCCCGCTGTTGGGCAACTCGCCCTATCGGTATGAGGACCTGCTCCCGGTGGCGCGCATCACCGCCTCCCCCCACCTGCTCGCGGCGCGTTCCGATGCGCCGTTCAAGAACCTGGCCGAGCTCGTGGCTTGGGGTCGTGCCAACCCGGAGAAGATTGGTTTTGGTAGTTCAGGCAGCGGCACTGCGGTCCATCTGGCTGGCGAGGGCTTTGCCGAGGCGGCGGGGATCAAGATCAATCATGTGCCCCATCGTGGCCTCGCGCCTGCGATCACGGCGGCTTTGGGCGGATTCGTCGATATCGTCATCGGGCTGCCGGTGGCGATCGGACCGCAGATTCAGGGGGGCAAGCTGCGCGCCATTGCCCAGTTCGGCGCGACCCGCGCGCCAGGGCTCGAGCAGGTGCCGACGCTCAAGGAGAGCGGTATCGATCTTGTGCTGGGGGTAGACATCGGCGTGTTCGGACCGGCCGCGCTGCCAGCCTCCGTCCTCGCTCGGCTCGATGGCGCGCTATCGGCCGCGGTGCAGTCCGAGGAGTTTCGAGCGTTCGCAGCGAATGCTCAGGCGACGCCGGGATACCTGAATGCGGCCGCCTACCGCAGCATCGTCGACAACGAACGCAAGCTCTACGCTGGCCTGGTGCCACGCCTGGACATCAAGCCTTGAGGGCGAGCGAGCCGCGTCTGTCCGTACCGCGCTCAGGCCGTTCGATTCGCAGGCGATCGCGAGCAGCGCTCCAATTGATCTCGGGGTCGTCACGTGCCACCTCGGACTGGTCTCGAGGACGCGTCTTGTTTCTATGAGGCTCATGGACGATACTGCGATGCGCTTGGCCGAGCCTGGTGCGCCGCTGGCTCTTCCGGGTTGCAGGAGAGTCTCACGTAGCGCGGTGGGCGAATACAACCGGGGACCTGCTGTGATCGCTAACCGATTTTTGGAAATCGCCCGCTCGAGGGTCGACCACGTAGGCAGCTTTCTGCGACCCG
>CAZAVT010000026.1:0-1364 GCA_964488395.1 uncultured Burkholderiaceae bacterium
GAGCCAGGAGCCGGTTCAATGGAATTCAAAGTGTCTGGCGGGAGCGCGAACGGTGTATTTCGCGTCATTGCCTGGTCGGCCACCAAAACTTCGGCCCGTCAGTTGACTGTCCAGGCGGGCAGGCTGACCCGTATCGGGTCCATGCCCGGCGAAATCTTCGAGATCCAGGATCCTCAAAGCGGCCGGCCGATTCAGCGCGTCCGGGCCCGCCGGGTGGGGAGCTCGCTGTTGCTCGTCGTCGGCGAGCAAAACCCCGCGCAGATCTTGATCGAAAGCTATTTCGAGGAAAGCGGCGACGGAGCGAATGGGTTGGGGGTGCGTTCGCGCGCGGAGGCGCCGATGCAATACGTGACCCCGAGCGGCCGGCCGCTCGGACCGGAATCCGTGGGTGAGAGCCTGGTTTGGCTGCAATTGGCTCCCGTCGCAGCCGCGCCGTCTCCGGTCGAAGCGCGCGGCCCCGACAGCACGACCGTCGTCGCACCCTCATCCGGCATCAGCCCGATGGCGGGCATCGGCGCAGGTCTGCTCGCAGTGGGTCTGCTCGCCGGTGGGGCCGGGGGTGGAGGGGGCAGCTCTACCCAGAGCGCCCCGGTACTCAAGTCGCTGAACATGGTCGGCGCGAACGACGCGCTGGTGACGCGCGCGGAACTCTCCGCAGGCCTGGAGATGGTGGTTGTGCTGGGCGATCAGGCCCCCACTGGCGCGACGCTGACCCTCACCTTGACCGACCCCACGGGTCGCACCACGCAGATCAGCAGGGCGATCACCGACGCTGACCGGCTCAAGGGATTTGCGACGGTGGTCTTGAACGCCACCCAGCTGGTCGACCCTGCTTTGAAGGCCGTTGTCGCCGGGGACTGGTCCATCAAGGCGAGCCTCACGCACCAGAGTCTCACGGCAGCCGAGCCCGTAGGGCTTCGCTTTGCCGTGGAGCCCTTTGTGGAGGTCTTGGGCTCTGTCACTGCCGGTCCGATGTCGCAGGGGATGGCGGTCCGACTTTTTGACGCCAAAGGGCAGGCCCTGGCGATGTATGACGAGAATGACGTCCGGGTCGATTTCGTGCTCGTGAAAGCCGATGGCAGCTGGAAGGCACGGCTCGCCGGTGACGCCTATCGCGGCCCGATCGTGGTTCGTGCCAGCGACATCAATGGCTCGGCGCCCAACTATCTGGACGAAGTGATGGGCGAAAGCCTGTCCCTGGATACCAGTCTGCATGCGGTGGGCGTGGTGTTGGAGGGGGTGTCGAGCTTCAAAAAGCAGGGCGGCACGGTGTCCTTCGAGATCCATGTGACGCCGCTGACCGAATTGTCGGCCCGTCGCCTGGGCGTCGCCGAAGTGCCAGGCCAAGGGGGCGCTCTCCCCAC
>CAZAVT010000026.1:1374-8531 GCA_964488395.1 uncultured Burkholderiaceae bacterium
CCACGCTCGATGCGGGCGCGGTGACCCGTTCCAACCAGGAGGTTGCCGAGGCCTTCGGTCTGGGAAATCTATCTCTGACCAGCCGACCCACGCCAACCAACTCTCCCGAATTTGGGGTCGGTTCCGGTCGCATGGTGGCTACGGATGCCGAGAAATATGGACTGGTGCTTGCCAAGTTGTCAGGGGTCGACGCGCTGAACGCCCATAGTGTGGCCCGCACGCTCGACCAGTTTGAGACCCAGGTTAGGAGTCCCGCTGCTGCGGGCCTTCCTGCGACCCTCAGCCCGCTCGCCCGAAGCTTGCTCGATCAGGGAGGTTCCATCGCCCTGGAGGCGGCTCGAGACGGTGTTGGCACTTTCCTGAAGCCCGCCAACCCAACGGAGGTCAGCGCGCTGCGGACCAACCTGCTGGGTGATGTTCAGATTACCCGTCAGGATGTCCTGGCCGATGGCTCCATGAAGGTGGTCGGCCAGGCAGCGCCAGGGGGCAGGCTGCGGATCCTCAGGCTAACGCTGCCGTCGGGCGTGGAGACCGCCTACGACTATCAGGCCGGTCCCGATGGCCGATTCGATGTCACAGTCCCCGCAGGGTCAGGGACCGATTCATTCCGGCTGGTTCCCTTCGATCTGCTGGGTGCCGAGCTGGGCGTGCCGCTGGTCGTGCCGGTTGCGCCCGAGGTGCTCAGTGTCAGCCGCGTCATGGTACAAGGCTCAGGCATGTCGGGGACCCAGGTCGAGATCGTGACCTTGAGTCAAGAAGGCCAACTCGGCGAGCCGCAAAGTGTCGCGGTCGATGACAGCGGGCTTTGGCATTATCGATGGGCCGCCGGACAGGCTCTGCCCTTAAGGGTGGATGTCCGAACCATCGATTCGATGGGCAATGTCTCGGATCGGGTCAGCCAGGCGGTTGGCGGCGCCAGTCTCGGATTGGTGGTGCTGAAGGGCGAGGATGGCTTCGTCAATCGAGCCGAGCTGACCGAGCCCGTGCTGCAGCTGGATGTGAGTGTCCCGACCGGTGCGCGCCTGGGAGACCTGATCCGCATTGTGGTGACGGTTCCCAGCGGCGAGGAGCGGGTCCTCGGGGTTGCGCTCGATCAGGCCGATCTGGATTTGGGGCGTCTAAAGATTCCGCTGGAACTGACTGACGCGATTCGCGAAGGCCCATACGATCTGTCGGCGACCTATGTCGGACGCAACGCGAGCACGATTGCCTTGAGCCGCCAGTTGGTGGTGGACACGACTGTGCCGGTTGGTCCGGTGCTGGGCAGCGCCGACGGGCTTTGGCTATCCGGTCGCACTGAGGTTGGCAGCCGGGTTCAGGCGCTGCTGGTCGATGGCACTGTGCTGGGCGTGTCTGATTACGCGGGCAGTTCTGGCAGTTGGGCGATTCGGACGGCGAGCCCCGTACTTGCCGATCAGGCGATCCGTCTGATCGCGTTTGACGCTGCGGGCAACGCCTCGGCCCCTGTGCAAGCGCGTGTGAAGGCGAGTCATGTCCGGATCCTGTCCTTTGACGATGACCGAGGGCCCATCCGCGGTCTTGAATTTTCCGGCGCGACGACCGATGACGATGCGCCCCTTCTGATGGGTACACTCGCCCAGCCGCTCGGTTCCAGAGAGCGGCTGGTGATCTATCGAAATGGCGTCGCGGTCGGCGATGCCGTTGTTTCCGACATGGTCTGGTCCTTCCAGGATGGCAATGGCGCCTCGGCCTCGCGTATGCCGCTGGCGGAGCTGCCTGCCGGTCAGGGTTACGTCTACCGTGCCCAGATCGAACTCCCAGGGACCACGCCTCGGGCATCGGGTGACTTTGAGCTCGTGCTCTCCAAGACGGCGGTCGCCATCGGAGCCCCTCAGACCTCGGCCGGCCCGGATGGCATCGCCATTTGGCGGGAGATCGATGAACAGGGCGGTATTCGCCTGGTCTACGAGGTGCCACAACGAGCCGATTCGGGGGACCGGCTGGCCGCGGTCGTTACGGATCCGATCGGACAGACCCTGACTTTGCCGATGTTGATCACCGATCAGCACCGCGCGACGGGGTCCGTGATGCTGACGGTGCCGGAAGCGTTTCTGCAGCGAGTGGGTGACTATCGTATCGTCACTCAATACACAGCTGCGGCCAGTGGCCTGACCGCGACCGCCGAGGCCGTGAACCTCAAGGTCCAACTCGAATCCATTCCCGTTCGCAGTACGCCGCTCGACGACCTGATGATCGGTGGAGGCCTTCCGATCGACTATTTCGGTCGAGAGGGCAACGACACCCTGATCGGTGGTTCGGCCCATGACACGCTCGATGGCGGGCCCGGGACCGACTGGGTCATGGGCGGCGGAGGTGACGATCTGATCCGTGGGAGCGATCGTGACACGCTGGGCGGCGGACCGGGCAATGACCGATTCGAAATTGTTGCTCCTACCGCCATCCAGCTGGATGGCAACGAGGGAGACAACATCGTTGATCTTCGGGGCGTCCTTGATGCGCCTGCCGTCCTGAGGGTGGACGGCACTGGTGGATTCGTGGTGAACCTGATCGGCCAGGATGTGATCAACGGCGCCGGTGTCCTCAGATTCCAGCTCGGCGCGCAGCCCTGGACCATCATCGGCAGTGCGCTGAATGATCCGTACCTGGTGGGTGGCAGTAACGATGACACGATCTTCGGCAACCTGGGCGACGACACCATCGACGGTGGCGCCGGCGGATGGGACCTTGCCGATTATCGGGATGCGCCAGCCGGGGTCTCTGCCAGCCTTGCGACGGGTCGCGCGAGTGGCGGTGATGGCAATGACCTTCTCATCAGCATCGAGCGGCTGGCGGGATCGGCGAACAATGACACGCTTGAGGGTGGCATTGGTGACGACACCTTGACGGGTCGGGCCGGCGAGGATCTGTTCGTTGCGCAGGGCGGTACCGACGTGATCGCTGACCTCGGGATCGATCGTGACGCCGTTCGGGTGCTGGCTGGTGCCACGCTTCGGGCAGAGGTCGTGAGGGCCTGGACGGCGAGCGCAGCCAGTTCAAACGCGGGCCTTGCGTTTCTCAACACGCCTGGCTTGGGCGTCAACCTTGCCGACATCGCATCCGGGCTCGGTTGGCAAGTCACCAACAACGGTCTGGCAGCAGCGCTCATCGGGTCCCGATTGAATGACACCTTGATCGGAGGTGACGGTCGCGACACGCTCCGAGGTGGGCCGGGAGACGACCGGATCGTGGGCGGCGTGGGCGATGATCGCTTCGAGGTGGACGCCGGCACCGACACGATCGTTGACCTGGGCCGTGGACGGGGGGATATCCTGATCGTGCAGCCTGGCGCAACCGCCGATGCGACCGTCGTCGATGCCTGGGATGCAGGGCCCGGTACGGCCAACTACGGTCAGATCAATCTGCGCGTGGCGGGGCAGGACATCAACCTCGATACGGTCGACGGGGGCCAGGGCTGGCAGGTCGTCAACACCGGATCGGCGGCTCGCTTCATTGGCTCTCAGCTCAACGATACGCTGGAGGGCGGCGTTGGCAACGACACCTTGACCGGCCGACTCGGGGAAGACCGGTTCGTTGCGCGCGGTGGCACCGACACCATCACCGACCTGGGCGTTGGCCGCGATGTCCTGCAGGTCACGGTCGGATCGACGGCGCAGGCTGAAGTGGTCCAGGCATGGACTGCAAGCGTGGCGAGTCGCAATGATGGGGTCGCGCGTCTGTCGACGAACGGCCTTTCGGTCAACCTCGCTGAGATCAACACGGGGATTGGATGGACCGTCAGCAACAGGGGCAATGGCACCACTCTGGTCGGATCAGCCTTGAATGACACGCTAGAGGGCGGCAGCGGCGACGATACCCTCCGAGGGGGAGGAGGCCATGATTCGATCACCGGAGGGTTGGGCAGCGACCTGTTCGATTTGGACCAGGGCTTTGCCACCATCACGGATCTGGGTCGGGGTAACGCGCAAGCAGTCAGCGCGGACATCCTGATCGTGCGCGCTGGCGCTGCTGCGGCTGCAACGGTCGTTCAGGCCTGGATCGCTGGCGCTGGCACGGCCAACTATGGCACGGTCGATCTGCAGGTGGCTGGCCTCGATGTCGATCTTGCGGCCGTGGTGGCCGGGCAGGGCTGGCGCGTTGTCAACAGTGGATCCGCGGTGCACTTTGTCGGCTCTCAGCTCGACGACAGTCTGGGTGGTGGGACGGGCAATGACACGCTGGTCGGTCGTGCAGGTAACGACACCCTGAGCGGTGGTTTGGGCGCGGATACCTTCGAAGTGGACCTGGGGGCTGACCGCATCACCGATCTGGGCCTGGGCGCGGATATCGTCACCGTGGCGGCGGGTGCTCAATTGCAGGCCCGGGTTCTCGGTGCCTGGACAGCGGCTACGTCCTCGGTCAATCGGGGGAGCGCGTTGCTCGAGACCGAGGGATATGCGGTGGATCTCTCCTCGATCACTCAGGGGAACGGTTGGAGCGTGAGCAATCTGGGGGTCGGTGCCCTGCTTCGAGGCTCAGGCCTCGCGGATACGATCAGCGGGGGTTCAGGCAACGATACGCTCAACGGCGGCCCCGGCACTGACCGGCTGACCGGCGGCGAGGGGGCAGACACCTTCCTGGTCGAGTCAGGCGTCGATACGGTGACGGATCTCGGGCGCGGCTCAGGCGCTGATGTGTTGCGGGTTTCCTCGGGCGCAGAGGCTCAGGCAACCGTCGTTGCCGCCTGGACTGCCGGCGCCGCTAGTTCAAATGACGGCGTTGCGACCTTGACCACCGGGGGGAGTGCGGTCGATCTGTCAGCGGTGCTGGGTCAGAGCGGCTGGTCGCTGCGCAATCAAGGCGCCGGTACGAGTCTGACGGGCTCGCGACAGATCGATACGATCAGCGGCGGGCAGGGCAACGATACGCTTCGCGGCGGCCTCGGCGATGACCGACTGGTGGGGGATGCTGGAGACGACACCTTCGTCATCGACGCAGGCATCGACAGCCTGAGCGATCTCGGGCGTGGCGGCGATGTGATGCAGGTTCTGACTAGCGCGAGGGTTGACGCCACGATCGTGGCTGACTGGATGGCTGGTGCGGGCAGCTACAACGATGGTGTTGCCGTGTTGACCACGACCGGATTCAGTGTGGATCTTCGCGCGGCGACCCGGGGACTGGGCTGGCAGGTGACCAACTCCGGAGCCGGTGTGCTGCTCGTCGGGTCGAGCGGGGGCGATACCCTGACCGGTGGGGCCGGCAACGACACGATTGCCGGGCGTGATGGCTCCGATGTGCTCCAGGGTGGCTCGGGTATCGATCGTCTCGATTATTCGGATGCAGGGTCAGGGGACGAGGTCAACCTACTGTCGGGATCTGCGACCGGAGGGGCGGGTGTCGACATCGTCTCGGGATTTGAGCAAGTGCTGGGTTCGGCCTTTGACGACACGCTTCGGGGCGGCAGTGTGGACGAGACCCTGACTGGCGGCGCGGGCGCTGACCTCTTCGTTGCCGCAGGCGGGACCGATACGGTGACTGATCTTGGGCTCGGCGCCGACGATTTGCGGGTAGGGATTGGATCGAGCGCATTGGCCACGCTCGCCGCCGCATGGACCGCGACGGACCGCAGCCGTCATGACGGGATCCTTGCCGAGCTTTCGACCGATGGTTACGCCGTGGATCTCACAGCGGTGGTGCTCGGCTCCGGATGGCGCGTCCGCACGACTGGCGCGTCAACGCGTATCGACGGTTCCGGGCTCGACGACGCTCTCATCGGGGCGGCGGGTGAAGACACGCTGAGCGGCGGAGTTGGCAATGACACACTGACAGGAGCGGGCGGGGCAGACCGCTTCCTGATCACGGCCGGTGTGGATCGTGTGACCGATCTGGGCCTTGGCGGCGATGTCCTGGTGGTTTCCTCCGGAGCCACCGTGGATGCCGACCTGGCGGCGGCCTGGACGGCCAGCAACGCCTCGCAAAATAGTGGTACTGCGCGCCTCTCGAGCAACGGGTATTCGGTCGATCTCGCGGCGATCACCAGCGGGCTGGGCTACACGATCACGAATATTGGAGCCGCAACGACTCTCAGGGGCTCGCAGCGGGTCGACATCATCTCGGGTGGTTCGGGCAACGACACCGTGTTGGCCAGTCTCGGTAATGACACCCTCGACGGTGGTTCGGGGATCGATCTCCTCGACTACCAGGGCTTCACAGGGCCCATCACCGTCGATCTGGCTGCGGGCGAGGTATTCAGCGCGCTCCATACGACCGACATCGTGAATTTCGAGCAGGTTCGCGCGACAGCCTTCAACGACACGATCATCGGCGGCGCGCTCGACGAGACCCTAACGGGGGGGCTCGGTGCCGATACCTTCGAGATCGACGGTGGCCTGGATCAGGTGATCGACCTTGGCCAAGGGGGCGGCGATGTACTGAAGATCGCGGCGAGTGGCACGGTCGACGCCAAGTTAGTCGATGCCTGGGTGGCCGGGGCGGGCAGTCGAAACGATGGCGTCGCACGGCTGGCGACCGTCGGATCGTCGATCAACCTGTTCGCGGTCACTGAGGGGCGCGGCTGGCAGCTGACCAATAGCGGCGCCGGCACGGCCTTGATCGGCTCGTCTTTGAACGACACCCTGATCGGAGGGGCTGGCAGTGACACCCTGACCGGTGGTCTGGGCGCTGACTTTTTCATGGTCACTGCGGGCTCCGACAGGGTGACGGACCTCGGCAACGGGCAGGATGTGCTGATCGTCTCGCCCAGCGCGATCGTCAACGCCACGGTAACCAGCGCCTGGACGGCGACCACGGCCAGTCTCAACGATGGCGGAGTCGCCACGCTGACGACGTCCGGTCAAAACGTGGATCTGCGCGCCATCGTGACGGGCACGGGCTGGCGTCTGGTCAACAGCGGGCCAGGCGCGCGGCTGATCGGAACCGGGAAAAGCGACACCCTGATCGGTGGCAGCGGGAACGATACGCTGACCGGTCGCGAAGGCGATGACACGCTCGACGGTTCGGGTGGCAGTGACATGGCCAACTATGAGTTGCTGACGACACCTGTCGCAGCCGATCTCAGCCTGGGTATTGCAAGCGACCTCTCCGGCACGGATACCTTGGTCAGCATTGAATGGGTCAAGGGTGGCTCGAACAACGACACGCTGACCGGAGGCTCGGGCAGCGACACATTTACTGGCGGC
>CAZAVT010000026.1:8541-14566 GCA_964488395.1 uncultured Burkholderiaceae bacterium
ACCTTCCGAATTGCTGGAGGTACCGATACCATCACCGATCTTGGTTTAGGCGTCGATATTGTCGAGGTCTTCGTCGGAGGCAATCTGAACGCCACCGTCAATGCGACCAGTTCATGGACGGCGACGGCTGCGAGCAGGAATCTGGGCACTGCGCTGATCAATACACCGGGTCGCCCGGTCAGCCTGGTGAACATCCTCAATGGCAACGGCTGGCAGATCACCAATACGGGCAGCACTGCGACAACGTTGGTGGGTTCCGCCCTCGATGACACGCTGACCGGAGGCCAGGGTAACGACACATTGACCGGCGGAATTGGCGGTGATCTGTTTCGCGTCCTGACGGGTACGAAAATCGTGACCGATCTGGGCGTCGGGCTCGACAGTGTCGAAGTCAGGCCCGGAGCTGCACTTCAGGCCGTCGTGAGTGCCCCCTGGACCGCATCGAGCCTATCGTTCAACGACGGTACGGCGACGCTGAGTACGCCAGACCTGGCCGTCGATCTGTCGAGAATCATTTCCGGCCGCGCGGGTTGGGTGGTCACGAACACCGGGTCGTCCGGGGCATCGCTGACGGGTTCCGACCTCAATGATCGCCTCACCGGTGGCTCGGGCAACGATACCTTGTCCGGTGCCTCGGGCAACGACACCTTGATCGGCGGCGATGGCAACGATCGGATCACGGCGGGAGCAGGCTCGGATCAGATTTCAATGGGTTCCGGCCATGATGTGTTCGTGGCGGGCGCAGACTGGCTGCTGGACGTCCTGGCCGATACGATCGATGGGGGGCTGGGTTTTGATAGCCTTCGCCTGGAGGGTGGTGTACAGACGCTCAACCTGACGGACGGACTTCGATTTGCCGACAGCCTGATCGAAAGCATCGAGCGGATTGACCTGGGTCTTTCGGATGAGGGGCGGCAGTTGACTTTGGACCCGGCCAGCATCCTTGCCCTCACCGACCTTGCGGCGAACGACTCGGCGCTGATCATCGATGGCGACAGCGCCGACTCGCTCGTCTCGACCAGTTCGCTGACCGGCCTGGCGGCTCCCGGGACCACGGTACGGGTCGATGTCAACGGCAACGGCTCGCTGGCTGACCCAGCGGATAATCTCGGCGTCGTCGACGCGAACGGTCGTATTTCCTACAACTTCGGTGGCGGTGCAGGGCTCCAGACCTACGATGTCTACGCAGGCAGCAACTACGGCCTGCTACTGGTCGATAGCGATATCGGTCGCAGCGGTGTCTTGATCGGCTAAGCGCGCGTCGCTCGCCACTGGGGCTGGGTAGGGCTCACCCCCGCCCGTGCCTCAGCACGCGCCCTGTCGGCAATCGAGGCTCGGCGCCTTCGGCCTGCAAGGGCTCACCATTGACGATGACCGCATGGATGCCGCGCGGCCTGGAAATCAGTCGTTCGGCGCCACCGGGTAAGTCGTTGACCCGCTCAAGGGGGCCTGCCATCACCGATCCGGGGTCGAACACCACGATATCGGCAGCGCGGCCGACCTCGAGCGTGCCCCGATCGGAGATGCCATAAACGGCGGCCGGTTGAGCACTCATACGGTGCACCGCCTGCTCAAGCGTCAGCACGCCCCGCTCCCGGACCCAGTAGCCCAGCGTGTAAGTGGGCCAGCAGGCGTCGCACAGCTGACTCACATGGGCGCCGCCGTCACCGAGTCCGATCACCACCGCTGGATCCGTCAGTATTTCTGCAAGCTCGGCATCGTCGGAATTGGCCCGGGGCATCCGGAAGCGCGCCTCGAGCCGACTCTGTAGGACGAGATCGAGCGCCAGATCCACTGGGTCGATCCCCCGCTCGGCGGCGATGTCGCTGACTCGACGCTCCTCGAGCGATCGATCGGCTGGGCACCAGGAGACCACGGTCTGGCGCCAATAGCCCACGTTCAGATCATGCTCACGCTGGCCAGCCGCAAAGTACTGGGCATTGCTGCCCCGGCCCGCCACTTCGTCCTTGAAGACTTTGCGAAACCCAGGGTCTGCATAGATCTCGAGGCGCTTCGAATCCGTCTTGGCGAGACGGATCGGTGCGAAATTGCGCCAGGTGTCGAAGACCGTGGGCGTCCGGAAGTCGAACTCCAGGGTGATCGGCCGCGCAGCGCCCTGGGGGTAGATCGGCAAGCCCGCCGCCAACAGCTCGCGTGAGCGCTCGAGATACTTCCGGTGTTCGCCGGGCGCCATACCGCCGGCGAGTAGCGCTGTCCAGCACAGAGGGCGGCCGGAGCTTCGCACGAGGGCTTCGTATTCGTCGAACTTGGGCACCCGGCCGACGTTGTAGTGGATGATGCCCTCGCCGGCCTCGCCCAGCGCCTCGCACAGTGTCTTGATCTCGTCGAAGCTTGCCAGCCGCGAGGGGACCGGCTTGTTGTCGAAACCGATATGGATCGTGCTGGTCGATGTGGCGAAGCCGATCGCACCGGCGTCGATGGCACCTCGGACCAGCGCTTTCATCGCTGCGATCTCGTCGGGCTGTGCGGGACGCTCGACCGCATCGGCTCCCATTACATAAAGCCGAATCGGCGTGTGCCCGGCGAGCACTGCCACATTGATTGCGACCCCGCGCCGGTCGAGTGCGTCCATGTACTGCGGAAAGCTCTCGAACCCCCAAGGGCTGCCCAAGCCCGCCTCAAGCGCCGATAGGGTCATGCCCTCGACCCGTTCGAGCGTGCGCAGAATCAGGTCGCGATGCTGGGGTCGGGTCGGTGCGATCCCGAAACCGCAGTTGCCCAGTATGGCTGTGGTGACGCCGTGCCAGGGAGACACGGTCAGCATCGGGTCCCACATGACCTGCGCGTCGTAATGGGTGTGGACGTCGACGAACCCTGGCGCCACGGCTTGTCCCCCCGCGTCGATGGTGCGCGTGGCAGCCCCCTCGACTCGACCGATCGCGACGACCCGCCCATCCCTGCTCCCGACGTCCCCGCGATACCGTGGGGCACCCGTGCCGTCGATGATCTCGCCGCCCACAATCTTGAGGTCGTAGGTCATCGAATCACTCCGCCTTGACGCCGGTCATCCGGACCATCCGACCCCAGAGCGCGACGTCGGCCTGTTGGCGGGCGGCGAATGCGGCGGGCGTCGAGCCCGAGGGATTGAGGCCCAGATCGGACATGCGCTGCGCGATCTCCGGGTCCTTCATGATCGTGTTGATCTCGGCATTGAGACGATCGACGATCGCAGTGGGTGTGCCCGCCGGCGCCATCACGCCCAGCCAGGCCTCCAGCACGAAGTCGTCCATGCCCAACTCGATCATGGTCGGAATATCAGTCGCTCTCGGATCTCGGGTGGATCCGACCTGGGAAAGGGCGCGCAGCCTTCCTCCTCTCACCTCGGCGAGGACGTTTGGAAAATTGTCGAACGCGACCTGTATCTGCCCGGCCATCAGGTCAGTCTTGGCCGGTGCACTGCCTCGGTAGGGGACATGAACGATATCGAGACCTGCCCGCAACTTGAGCCACTCCATGGCGATGTGGGCGGAGGTCCCCTGTGAGGGCGAGGCATAACTGAGTTTGCCGGGAACGGTCTTCGCGTAGGCGATGAATTCCGCGACGGAATTCGCGGGTACCGATGGGTGAACCACCAGCAAGAGTGAATTGGTCGCGAGCAGGGTGATGGGCGCGAAGTCCTTGACGACGTCGATGGGGATCTTGGGGAACAGGCTCGGATTGACCGCGTGGGTGCTGTTGGTCACCAGCATGATCGTGTAGCCATCGGGTGCTGATCGCGCCACCTGCTGACTGCCAATGATGCCGGCTGCGCCCCCCTTATTCTCGACGATGACGGGCTTGCCCAAACTCTCCGAGAGCTTTCGGGCGATCAGGCGGCTCAGCACGTCCGAGGGGCCACCTGTGGCGAAGGGGACCACCCAGGTGACCGCCTTGTTCGGGTAGTCCTGCGCTGCCGCGACGCTCGTCTGAGCGATCGCGACCAGACAAATCGCCGCCATCCAAAGGGTACGCTTGATTGAGTTCATGCTGGCTCCCTGTTGCTCCGCTTGGGTCCGGAGTGCCCCGATTGATGTTAGTGGATCAGCTCAGGGAAAGCGAGAGGCTGCAGGCATTCCCTGGTCAAGCCCCGTCGCGCTCAAGCCAGCGAGTGACGGGTCTGGCAGACATCTTCGACCCGCTTGATGCTGCGGCGAAGTGATTCGAGATTCAGCACGATCACATCCCGATCCATCGCTGCCGCCTTTCGCGCAACAGCCTTTCTTGGAGTGGCACGAAATCCGCGCGGTCTACCAGGTTGCGGTACATCAGGCTGGCCCAGGTCTCACTGGACCCCAGGACGCGCTTGCCGTGCTGCATGATTTGATGCAGCAGAGGTTGTCCCA
This sequence comes from uncultured Burkholderiaceae bacterium, assembly GCA_964488395.1. Taxonomy (GTDB): domain Bacteria; phylum Pseudomonadota; class Gammaproteobacteria; order Burkholderiales; family Burkholderiaceae_E; genus SYIM01. The sequence goes on from CAZAVT010000026.1 coordinate 12,885, forward strand.
CCGTCTTGAGATCAATGAGATCAACCGCGCGCCCGCTGGCCCGTGCGAGGGCATCGATCAGGGCGACGTGTCGTTCTGCACTCAAAGGGCGATCGGCCAGGACCGCGATATCGAGATCGCTGTCGGGCCGCTGCCGTCCGCTCGCCATTGACCCGAAGACCACCGCGAAAAGGATATCGGCGCAGGTCTCGAGCGCACGCTTGATGCGCTCGTGCACTGAGCCCTCCAAGGGCTGATTGCCTGGCGTCAGGTCTGAATTGATGCCGCAGGGCAGACTGGTCCGTTGGGCCGGTTGGCTCAGGAGCCTCCGATCATGCTGGCACGCCCAGCCCTCGTCAATCGATCGCGGGCAAAGTCGAGGTACCACCCCAGACAATCGGGATTGGCCATTGCGTCGCGGCTGATCACCTCATTGGCCGAAAAGCCAAGGAGCAGCTTTCTGATTGGCAATTCCTGTTTCTTGCCGCTGAGCGTGTGGGGGATGTCCGGTGCCGCGACGATTTCGTCGGGCACAAACCGTGGGCTTAGATCGTCGCGGATCGCTTGCACGATTCGCCCTTGCGTCGATTCATCTAGCCCGCCGCCGCTACGGAGCTTTACAAACCGCGTCACCCAGCACGGGCGTCCGAGATACTCGAGATAGACCACCATCGCTTCCTCGACCTCGGGCAGTCGCTCCACGGCTCGATAGAGTTCGCTGCTGCCCATACGTAAGCCCTGACGATTGAGGGTGGTGTCACTGCGCCCGTAGATGATGCACGCGCCTTCCGGCGTGATCTTGAGCCAGTCGCCGTGGCGCCAGGCTGGACCAGCCGATGGATCGCTGTCGCCGCCCCCGGGTCGTCGCCCCCGCCCTGCCGGGTAACGGTCAAAGTAGCTCTCTCGATAACGACTGAAATCACGATCGCCCCACAGAAATGGCGGCATCGATGGGAGTGGCTGGGTGACGACCAGTTCGCCGACCTCGTCAGTCACCGGATCGCCCTGCTCGTTCCAGGACTCGATCGCCACCCCGAGAAAGCGACATTGCAAGCCCCCTTCGACGGGCGGCAACTCACGGTGACCCCCTGCAAACGAGCCCGCGTCGGTGCCGCCGGCAATGTTGCACCACCAGACCTCGGCAGCCTGACCTCGCTCACGGAGGTAGACCGCCCGCATCGCGGCACTGCCCCACTGTTGCACCGCCGCCGAAAGCGGGGAGCCGGTGGTGCCCAGTGCCCTTACGCTGGATAGGCCCTCAATGTCGACGAGGCTTAACCCCGATTTCAGGCAGGCCTGATAAAACGCCGCGCCTGCACCCATGAAGCTCACGCGATGTTTCGCGGCAAAGCGCCACAACACGCTCCAGTCGGGCGCCTCTCGCGGGCCCCCCGGGCTACCGTCGAAGATCACGCAGGTCGTGCCATTGAGCAAGGCACTGATCTGCGAATTCCACATGACCCACCCGGTCGAGCTGTACCACATGAAGCGCTCACCGAAACTGTTCGCTTTGTAGCTGCAGCCGATGTCGTAATGAAGCACCCGATGCATCATGCCATTCAGCAGTGCGCCGCCATGGGTATGCACGATGGGCTTAGGGAGCCCGGTGGTGCCGCTTGAATAGACGATCCACAACGGGTGGTCGAACGCGAGCCAGGGCCAGTCGTCGTTGCCATCATCTGCCTCAGGCGTCCCCGCCGCCA
>CAZAVT010000026.1:14576-16992 GCA_964488395.1 uncultured Burkholderiaceae bacterium
GTTTTCAAGATGAATTCAAAATCAAATATAAAAATTGAGGGATTCGCTGATGCACGATGAGGGTCTCGATGCTGGGCAACTGAGCGCGTAGTGACGCGATCACGCTGCATTTGTCGAGCTCGCGCCCTCCATAGCGCACTCCATTGCAGGCGACCAGGACCTTGGGGTCGATCTGCCTGAATCGATCAACGATCGCATTCACGCCCATGTCCGGCGCACAAATGCTCCAGACGGCGCCCAGGCTCACCGTGGCGAGGAGGGCAATTGCCGCTTCGGGCGTATTGGGTAGGTAGGCCGCGACCCGATCGCCGGGCTGTACGCCACAAGCCCGCAGCTGAGCAGCCAGCGCACGGACCCGACGAAGCAGCTCGGGCCAGGTGAGCGTGACCGTCTGCCCCTCCTCATTGCCAGCGATCAGCGCGGGGAGCCCCGCTCGGTCGGCGGCGTCGGTATGGCGAAACAACTGTCGGCCGTAATTGATCTGCGCGCCTGGAAACCAGATCGCACCGGGCATCCGGTTTTCGGCCAGCACGGCTGTGTGCGGTGTCGGCGACGCGATCTCGAAGTAATCCCAGACGCTTTGCCAGAAGGCGTCGAGATCGGTGACCGACCAACGCCACAGAGATTCGTAGTCGGCAAAGCGCAGCCCACGGGTTCGAGTGAGCCAGTCGGTGTAGAGCCGGATCTGGGGGGCCCAGGCCGGCCTCTGGGCAGGTGAGACGTTTAAGGGGCTCATGGGTGCGGTGATGTCTTGGGCTCGCTTGGGCTGAGAGGATGGACAAGGCAGGCCAAACCCGTTAGCTTACGCGCCACACAAGTCGAAGACACCCGGGGGTCAGGATGATGCATCGCCATGTGATTGTCGGTCTTGCGCTTTGCGCACTCAGCACCACGGTGAGCGCGCAGCAATTCGTACGGATCGGTTCAGGGGTGGCGGGTTCCTATCCGGTATTTGGCGCCAAGGTCGCAGAGCTCTTCAACAAGCATGTCGATGGCGTCAAGGCCAGCACTTTCTCGGGGCCCACTGAGCAGAGCCTCGTGCGCTTGCAGCGCGGAGAAGCCGAAGCCGTGCTCACCTACACCTTCGAAGCCGAGAGCACCTTGCAGGGCCGGGGCGAGTTAAAAACGCCCGCGCCCGACATCCGCCATCTCATGACGACTTACGGCGCGGTCCACATGCCCGTTGCCCGAACCGGCGTTGCGATCGGGAGCCTGTCCGAGCTCGCGAGCAAGCCCTACCGGGTTTGGCTGGGACCCAAGTCCTCGGTGTTCTGGCCCATGAATCTCGCGGCGTTGAGCGCCTACGGCGTCACGCCTGAAGCCATCACCAAGGCAGGCGGGGTGATCAATTCAGCCGGTTACCAGAACTTGATGCAGGCCTTCCAGGATGGCCAGGTCGATGTCGCGTTCTTTTCGGGGCCGATCCCTCTCGGCCTGATGATGGAGCTCGATCGTGGCAAGGGATTCCGCTTTCTGAATTTTGACCAGGCGGCATTGCGCCGCTACAACGAGGCCTTGCCTGGCACGGGATCAGCCAAGATTCCGGCGGGCACCTATAAGAGCTCGCCCGAGGAGGTGACCATGCCGTACACGGTCAACCAGATCGTGGTGAGCGCGAAATTGCCCGAGGCGCTGGTCTATCAGATGGCCAAGGTCCTGAACGAACGGTACAAAGAGCTCCATGGCCTCTTTGCCGGGGCGCATGAGATCGATCCCAAGCACGCGCTCGATCACAACCGGGTACCGCTGCACCCGGGCGCCGAGCGTTACTACCGGGAAGTCGGGTTGCTCAAGTAAGCCCGTGCCGTGAGCCTTCTGCGCGCGCGGGGGGTTGCCGCCCTGGCGGTTTACCTCGCGCTCTACCACCTTTACATCGGGATTTACGGCTCGCCCACGAACCGGGTGTTCCTGCCCGTGCACCTTTGCCTTGCGCTCGCGCTCTGTTTTCTCGCACATCCGAGCCGCCGCCGTATTGGCTCGTTGATCGACTGGGCCGGTGCGATCGCTTCCCTCGGATTGCTCGCCTGGTGCCTGATCGAGATCGAGGAATGGGACCTCAAGTCAGTGGGCCTGAGCGCCGGGGATCAATTCGCCTGCACCCTGTTCCTGTTACTGGTGGCCGAGGCGGTTCGTCGCGCCACCGGTTGGTCGCTGATCCTGCTGAGCGGCGCCTTCATGGTGCACGCGCTCTGGGCACGGCACTTCCCTGGCGTTCTCCACGGGGCAGGGGTCAGTTGGGAGTCCCTCCTGATCAGCCTGGTGATCGGAGACAGTGGCATCTTCGGCGTCCCTGTTCTTGTGATCGCCCAGTATGTGGTGCTGTTCCTGCTCTTTGGGCGCCTATTGCAGGTCATCGGGGCGGGAGCGTTTTTTTCGCGGATGGCTTTCGCCCTCTTTGGCTCCCGGGTGGGCGGGC
>CAZAVT010000027.1:0-5063 GCA_964488395.1 uncultured Burkholderiaceae bacterium
TGGCGTCAGGTCGGCGGTCTACACCTTGATGTCACATCTCGTCTGAAAGGAGTTTTTTTATGTGGCGTATCTGGAAACTTTACGACCCGCTGCGCGCGATGGCCGTGCAAGGCATTTTTCTCTTTGGTCTGGCGGCGATGATCCATCTGATCCTGCTCAGCACGACCAACTTCAACTGGCTCGATGGTATGACGCAGTCACAGTATCAGGCTGCGAAAGCCGCGGCTGCGGCGAAGAAGTAGTCGGCTGCGGGTTCGACGGCGGCGGGGTGTCCCCACCTCGTCGCCGCCTGCCGTGATTCCTGGAGGGCTGTCTGATGGCCATGTTGAGTTTTGAACGAAAGTACCGCGTGCGCGGGGGCACCCTCGTGGGTGGTGACCTGTTCGATTTTTGGGTGGGTCCCTTCTACGTCGGGTTTTTTGGCATCACCACGATCTTCTTTGCCGTGGTGGGAACCGCACTCCTCCTCTATGGCGCAGCGCTTGGGCCGACCTGGAATCTCTGGCAGATCAGTGTGGCACCGCCCGACCTCAAGTACGGGCTGGGGCTTGCACCGCTCAAGGAAGGCGGCCTGTGGCAGTTGATCACGGTCTGCGCCATCGGTGCTTTTGGATCGTGGGCGCTGCGTGAAGTCGAGATCAGCCGCAAGCTCGGCATCGGTTTTCATGTGCCAGTCGCATTCAGTGTCGCGGTCTTCGCGTACGTGACCCTCGTCGTGATCCGTCCGGTGTTGTTGGGCGCCTGGGGGCATGGCTTTCCTTCCGGCACCCTGTCGCACCTCGACTGGGTGTCGAACGTCGGCTACCAATACCTGCACTTTCACTACAACCCGGCGCACATGATCGCGGTGTCGCTGTTTTTCACGACCACCTTTGCGCTCGCCCTGCACGGCTCCCTGATCCTGTCCTCGACCAATCCCGCCCGTGGCGAGACCGTCAAGACCCCCGAGCATGAGGACACCTTCTTTCGCGACACCATCGGCTACTCGATTGGCACGCTGGGGATCCACCGGCTGGGGCTGTTCCTCGCCCTTTCGGCCGGCTTCTTCAGCGCCCTGTGCATCGTGATCAGCGGACCCTTCTGGACGCGTGGCTGGCCTGAGTGGTGGGGCTGGTGGCTGCGCCTGCCGATCTGGTCCTGAATCCAGCCCGGAGAATCCTCATGCCTGAATATCAAAATCTGTTCACGCAAGTCCGGGTCGAGGCGCCCAGCTACCCCGGCGTGCCGCTCGAGCGCGAACGCGACAACCGCGAGCGTATCGGTTCGGCGCCGCACGTCCAACTGTTTGCCTGGATCGGCAACGCCCAGATCGGTCCGGTCTATCTGGGCTTTCTCGGTATCGCATCGCTGATCTTCTTTCTCATGGGTTTTACCCTGATCGGCTGGAACATGCTGGTCCAGGTCAACTACAGCCCGATCGAGTTTGTGAAGCAGTTGTTCTGGTTGTCGCTCGATCCGCCCTCGCCGCAATACGGGCTGCGGTTCCCGCCCATGAATGAGGGCGGGTGGTGGCTGTTCTCGGGCCTTTTCATCACCATCTCGATCCTGCTCTGGTGGGTTCGGATGTATCGGCGCGCCAGGGCGCTGGGCATGGGCACTCATGTCGCGTGGGCCTTTGCCGCTGCAATCTGGCTCTATCTGGTTCTGGGCCTCATCCGTCCGGTGCTGATGGGCTCCTGGTCCGAAGCGGTGCCCTTTGGGATCTTTTCGCATCTGGACTGGACCACGGCGTTCTCCTTGCGCTACGGCAACCTGTTCTACAACCCCTTCCACATGCTCTCGATTGCCTTCCTCTACGGATCGGTGCTGCTCTTTGCCATGCACGGCGCGACGATCCTCGCCGTCACTCGCTATGGTGGTGAGCGAGAGATCGAGCAGATCTACGATCGCGGGACTGCCTCCGAGCGCGCCGCCTTGTTTTGGCGCTGGACCATGGGCTTCAACGCGACGATGGAGTCGATCCACCGCTGGGCCTGGTGGTTTGCCGTGCTCACCTGTGTGACCGGCGGCATCGGCATCCTGCTCACCGGCACCGTGGTCGACAATTGGTACCTGTGGGCGGTCAAGCATGGCGTGGCCCCCGCCTATCCCGAGATCTGGGGCCCGGTGGTTGACCCGGCGGCCACCCGCTGAAGGAGGAGTGCACATGAAGATTCACGACGCCAGAACCCTCCTCGCCGTGCCGGCATTCGTCGCAGCGCTGCTGTTGACCGGTTGCGAGCGCCCGGATATGGAAACCCGCCAAATCGGTTATCGCGGCACCGGGATGGAGCAAGTCGTCAATCCCCGAATCGTCGCGGCCGAGGCGGCGCGCCACGTGGCGCCTGCGCCGCTCGATCCGGTCGACTCAGGCGGGCCCAAGGCCCGGGACGTCTACCAGAACGTCAAGATTCTTGGCGATCTCGGGGTTGGTGAGTTCAACCGGCTGATGATTGCCATGACGCAGTGGGTTGCACCTGATCAAGGTTGCGCGTATTGCCACAACCTCGCCAATTTCGCCGAGGATTCGCTCTACACCAAGAACACCGCGCGGCGCATGGTGCAGATGACCTGGCAGGTCAACTCGGCCTGGAAGGCGCACGTCGCCGACACAGGGGTGACCTGCTACACCTGCCACCGGGGTCAACACGTCCCCGCTGAGCGCTGGTTTGCTGACCCGCCTGCGCCCACGGCGGGCCGAATGCTCGGCAACGACAACGGCCAGAATAAGGCGGGCAAGGAGTCGGTGGCCAACGCTTCGTTGCCCTATGACCCGTTCACGCCGTTTCTCCTGGGCGACAAGGAAATCCGGGTGATGGCGAAGACCGCCCTGCCCACCGGACACGCCGTACCGCTCAAGCAGGCCGAGTGGACGCACGGACTCATGATCCACATGTCGGACGGTCTGGGTGTGGGCTGCGTCCATTGCCACAACAGCCGTGCGTTTGCCGAGTGGAACCAGAGTCCGCCACAGAGGGTGACCGCCTGGCACGGGATTCGTATGGTGCGTGAGCTCAATAACCAGTTCATGGTGCCACTCACCGCGGGCCAACCCAAAGAGCGCCTCGGGCGCACCGGCGATATCGCCAAGATCAATTGCGCGACTTGCCATCAGGGGGCCAACCGCCCGCTCAATGGCGCGAGCATGGTCAAGGCTCATCCCGAATTGCTGGGGCCGCAACGTCCAGCCGCCAAGACCTCGTTACTGTCCCCGCTCGACCCCGCACTGGCGCCGGTCCAGGTGATCCAATGATCGAAGGGCGGTCCAATCAACCCGCTGCTGAGCTCGGGAGGCTGCAAACCGCTCAGGGCTGAAAGAACTCGGGGCGCGACACCCAACGATGTCGCGCCCCAAGGGTTTGGCACACTTTTTTATCTACCCATCCTCCGGTGTTTTGTGCCAGACGCCTCCGACTTTCGGAAGGCGTCTTTTTTTTATCTTTAGACCGGATCGGCTCACAATAGCACGCCCGACGCTCGAGGAACACCAGAGACCTTGGAGATTGACGCGACGCGAGGCTGATCGGATCAAAACGGACCGTTGAGCCGCACCGTCTCCAAGTTGATCAGTGCCGCGAGGCTGACCCAGCCGAGGTAGGGCAGGAGCAGCAGCGCAGCCTTGCGGGCGTACGGCCACAAGTGAATCATCATCGCCACGATCGAGAGCCAGAGGATGGGTACTTCGATGAGCCCCCAATCGGGGCGCTTCAAGGTGAAGAAGAGCAGGCTCCAGGCCATGTTGGCGAGCCCGTTGAGTGAAAACCAAAGAAGCATCGAGCGCCTTGTCGACGCTGAGCGCTGTGGGCCCGCGCGCCAGGCCAGCACCCCCGAGATCGCGATCAGTGTGAAGAGCAGCGTCCAGGCCGGGCCAAAGGCCCAGTCGGGCGGCTTGAACCAGGGTTGCTGAAGCCCGTAGTACCAGCCGTCCAGTCGTGTCAGCGCGCCGCCGATCGCAGCAACGCAGCTGACCGCAAGGATGGCGACCAGGGTGTCCGTCGAAAGGAAGTGGCGTCGGTCATTCATGCCGATGAGCATGCCACAGTCGACCCAGGGTACCTCCAATGGCCTTGGGCCCGCCGATGTCGTCTGGCGGGGCCGGCCACCACAGATCCCGTCAGGCCTTGGCGATGCCGAAGAGGTGCGCGAGATCTTTCAGGAAGATTCGAAGATGGGCCATGGGCCGGCGCCGCACCAGACGCTTGTTCATGTAGGAGTCGAACGTGATCTGCTGCACATCCTTGTCACGGCAGATCTTCACGAACTGCTCCCGGCGCTTGTCATTGCCATACCAGAAGCGCTGCAAGAGACCCAGCACCCAGAACACCCGGCCGTGCTCTTTCATGAAACGCTTGCGAGCGCCGGCGAGCGCGCGCACATTGCCGGTGCTCAGGCATTCTGCGGCTGCCTCGGCTGCGAGGCGACCGCCCAGCATGGCGTAGTAAATGCCTTCGCCCGAAGCCGGGGCCACCACCCCGGAGGCGTCCCCGGCGAGGACCACATTGCTGCCATTGTCCCAGCGCGGCAGGGGCTTGAGCGGGATCGGTGCGCCCTCGCGCCGAAGCGTCTCGAAGCGATCAAGCCCAGCGGTACGGCGCAGGGCCGCGACCGCACTTCGAAGCGAGAAACCCTTGTCCATGCTGCCCGTTCCGATGCTCATGGATCGCCCATGCGGAAAGACCCAACCGTAGAAATCCGGCGAAAGAGTGCCGCGGTAGTAAACGTCACATCGCTGGGCCTGGTAGTCGGCGCCTGCCGGCGTGTCTTCGATGGGCGCCCGCACAATCTCGTGGTAGGCGAACACGAATTTGCCACGGTCGGATCCCGGCACGTGCTGTTGGGCAACCTTGGATTTCGCGCCGTCGGCACCCACCACCAGCCGGGTGCGTACGGTCACTGCGGTTTCTTCGCGTGAGCCCGCTGACTCGCGGCGCAACAGATGCACGGTCGACCAGCCCTCGCCGTCCGGTCCGTCCAGCCGATCGAAGCTCGCGATCATCCGGGTCGCGCCATGCTCGGCGGCGCGCTCGCGCAGCCACTCATCGAATGTGTCACGGTCGACCATTCCGACAAAGCCCCCTTCGATG
>CAZAVT010000027.1:5073-13622 GCA_964488395.1 uncultured Burkholderiaceae bacterium
TCGATGGGGATGTCGACGCGCTGGTCGCTCGGTGAAATCATCCGGGCGCAGCGAATCTTCGCCACGAGCAGGGCGTCGGGAATCTCGAAATCACGGATCAGGCGAGGCGGAATCGCGCCCCCGCAGGGTTTGATCCGGCCAGCCCGGTCAACCAGCAGGACCCGATGTCCGGCGCGGGCCAGATCGTCGGCGGCCGTGGCACCGGAGGGCCCACCACCAATCACGACCACATCAAACTCAAGCATGGGCTGTCTCCGCAGGCATCGACGGCCGTACGCCGCCGGAATCAGGGGCCGAACCCTGGACGGGCTCGGGTTCACGGATGCGTGCTGCCATCCGGGCAGACACGATGAAGAGCAGGGCTTCTAGCCCAAACACGAGGGCATAGGCGCTGGCGAGGTCGCTCACCGCGAGTCGCGCGAGATCGGAAAGACCGGTGCCGAGCAGACCGCCGAAGCCAAAGGCCATGGCCTGCGCGGCGCCCCAAAGGCCCATCCGAGTGCCCTCGCGACGGGCTCGCCCCTCGCCTGCCAGGCGCATCATCGAGGCGATCGCCGCGATCGAGAAGGCGCCGTTGGCCACACCCAGCAACATCACGTTGGCGAGCAAGGGCCAGCCCGGACCGACCAGTCCCGCCGCGACCAGACCCGCGAGCGCCAGGGCCGAGGCAATGCAGCCGGTCACGGTCCAAAAGCGTAAGGAGCCCAGCATCCGGCCGAACAGTCGTCCGCTGCCCGCGAGTGCGACCAGCAGCATCCCGATCAGGATGCCCGAGTGCTGCAGACCCGACAGCCGGGTGGTCTCTCCCGGCGTGAAGCCGAACACACTGCCGGCAAAGGGCTCGAGGATGAGGTCTTGTGCGCTGAATGCGAGCATGGATACAAAGACGAAAATCGTGAATTGGCGGGCGGCTGGCTCTCTCCAGACCTCGGCGAGCGCGCGTGAGAATTGTCTTGGCGCAAGCGCGTCGTCGGACGAGCCGGTCACGCGACCGCGCCCCTCGAGTCTGAGCAGCATCAGCGCTGTGACAACCACTGCGAGACCCGCGACCGATGCGGCCACTGCCAGCAGTCGCGCGTCGGAATAGGGGTCCAGCTGATGACCGGCGACGCCGGCGGTCACTGCAAAGCCCGCGATCATCATCAGCCAGACGATGGTCGCAGCCGGTGCACGGCGCGATTCGGGTACCCGCTTGGCAAGCAGCACCAACACAGAGGTACCGCAAGCGCTCACGCCGGCGCCGATCATCACGAAAGCCAGTGAGGCGAGCAGCAATCCCTCGGCGAGCGACGGTCCCATCCTCGTCACCGCCCAGGCGGCGAGCACGCCTCCCAGCGCGAGTACGCTCATGCCACCCAGGATCCAGGGGCTGCAGCGTCCCGAGCGGTCCGAGCCAAACCCCATCCGAGGCCGCAACAGTTGCACGACATAGTGCATAGCGACCAGGAACCCGGGGATCAAAGCGGGGAGCGCCAGTTCGACTACCATGATTCGGTTGAGCGTCGATGTGGCCAGAACCACGACGCCGCCGAGGCAGGCCTGAATCAGTCCCAGTCGGATCACCGGCCACCAGCCAAAGGCTGCGCCGTCGGGCACGGTAGGAGGGTGCAGTGCCGGTTCGGCATCGGTGTGCGGCTGCTGGGAACTCATCGATGGACTCCGATCAGGCAGCGAGCCCGCGCAACGCGAAGGCGCTGACCATCATGCCTGCGACAAAGAGCGGCACACCAAAGCCGCTGTAAAAGAGAGCTTCGCGCACCGGGTCGCGCAGAAACCGGCGCATCAGTACAAACTGGGCGAGAAGGAGCGCCGTTACGGCCAGGGCCGATCCGCTCGCTCCCCAGGCGGCAAGGAGCGCGATCACGAGAATCTGAGCGCCCGCCATGAACCAGCAGGCAACCCAGGCCGCCCGCTCGGCGCCGAGCTGCACGGGCAGGGACCGGATGCCCATTGCTCGATCACCCTTGATCGCCTTGAAGTCGTTCAGGGTCATGATGCCGTGCGCGCCGATGCTGTAGAGGAGCGCGAGCAGGATCGAGTGCAGCTGCGGGATGGCGCCACCCGCCATCACGGCTGCGCCCGTGACCCAGGCCAGCCCCTCATAGGACATACCGCAGGCGAGGTTGCCCCACCAGCCGTTTTCCTTCAGCCGGATTGGCGGCATGCTGTAGGCCCAGGCCAGCAGCAGGCCGAGACCGGCCGCCAGAAAACCCCATAGACCCAGACCGGTGGCAACGGCAAGCGACAGCAGGGTCCAGAGGATCGCGACGTAGAGGCCCCAGCGGCCGGGCATGCGGCCCGACGGGATCGGTCGGCGTGGCTCGTTGATCGCGTCGACGTGGCGATCAAACCAGTCATTGACCGCTTGGCTGGTCGCGCAAACCATCGGGCCGGCGAGTACGATGCCCAGGAGGGCGAGCGGCCAATGGGTGTCGAGCCGCGCGCCGGAAGCCACCACGCCACAGGCGAAGGCCCACATCGGCGGAAACCAGGTGATCGGCTTCAGCAATTCGGCAAAGGCCGACCAGGTCGGCAGGGTGCGCGTGCTCATCGGGCGATTTTCAACTTGACAATTTGCGCCGTCAACTGCAATTTACAGTCTGATGCCCGTTTCGGGCCTCACCGCCCGCCTTTGACAGGCCTCCCACGCTCCGATCGGATGCATCCCGGATGGATTCCGTCCCTACCGCCGCCTCGCCACCCGCCGCCGTCGTGATCGGATCCGGTTTTGGTGGCCTGGCCGCGGCGATCCGCCTGTGCTGCAAGGGCTACCGGGTCACGGTGCTCGAGCGGCTGGACCAAGCCGGTGGCCGGGCGAGCGTGTTTCATCAGGATGGCTTTACCTTTGACGCCGGGCCGACGATCGTGACGGCGCCCTTCCTGCTTGAAGAGCTGTTCGCGCTCGCTGGCCGACGCTTTGCCGATCGGGTCCGGTTGGTGCCGATGCAGCCCTGTTACCGGATTCGCTTTCATGACGGGAGTCACTTCGACTACTGGCAGGACCCCGAGCGCATGCGCGAGGAAGTACGGCGTCTGAGTCCGGAGGACGTCGACGGCTATGAGGCCTTCATGCGCGAGGCCCAGCAGTGCTATCGACTGGGCTACGAGGGCCTGGGCACGGTGCCCTTCAACTCGATCACCGACCTCATCACCGCCGTGCCGGCGATGATCCGCATGAAGGCCTGGCGCAGCATCTACCGGCTCGCCGCTCGCCATATGCGCAACGAGCGTCTGCGGCAGGTGTTCAGCTTTCACCCTTTGCTGATCGGAGGCAATCCGATGACCGTGACGGGCGTCTACAGCCTGATCTCGGCACTCGAGCGCTCGCACGGCGTGCATTCAGCGATTGGCGGCACCGGAGCGATCGTGAGTGCGATGGTCGATCTGCTGCAGGAGCTGGGCGGCAAGCTGAGACTGGGGGCCGAGGTTGCGCGCATTCGGGTCGAGGGCCGCCGCGCGCGCGGCGTGGTGCTGGCCGATGGTGAGCGGGTCGATGCTGACCTGGTGGTGTCCAATGCCGATTCGGCCTGGACGTATCGACACCTCCTTGCCGACACACCGCGGCGGGTGTGGACCGATCGCAAGGTCGATCGCGCTCACTATTCGATGGGCCTCTTCGTCTGGTATTTCGGCACTCGGCGCCGCTACGAGGAGGTGCCGCATCACATGATTCTGCTCGGCCCGCGCTATCAGGGATTGCTCGCCGACATTTTCGAAAACCGCAAGCTCTCGAAAGACTTCAGCCTCTATCTGCACCGACCGACGGCCACCGATCCCAGCCTTGCGCCGCCGGGCTGCGACACGTTTTACGTGCTGTCGCCGGTACCGCATCTGGACGCGGGCATCGACTGGGCGGCCCGGGCCGAATCCTATCGTCAGAGCATCGAGACCCTGCTGGGCGACACCGTTTTGCCAGGTCTTTCAGGGTCGGTTTGCAGCTCGCGCATGCTCACGCCGGCCGACTTCGAGTCACGCTACCTCGCCTTCAAAGGCGCGGCCTTCGGCATGGAGCCACGACTGCTGCAAAGCGCGTGGTTCCGTCCGCACAACCGCAGCGAGGATGTCGAGGGTCTCTATCTGGTGGGGGCGAGTACCCATCCGGGGGCCGGCATGCCGGGAGTGTTGACCTCGGCCAAGGCGCTTGACTCCATTATCCCGCCCGCAGGGGTCTACCAGCCGCTGCCGGCCCTTGCCACCGCGTGAACCCTCCATGAACGCTCCCACTGCGCCCTGGGCTTCGGTCCCCGCCTCTCGAAGCGTCGCGATGCGGACCGACGGGGAGTCCGTGCCTGGCGCCGGGCTTTCCGGTGAGGTGGCCTGCCGGGAGCTCATGCGCGGCGGCTCACGATCGTTTTTCGCTGCGTCACGCCTCCTGCCGACCCGATATCGTTTTGCAGCAACCGCGCTCTACGCGTTTTGCCGGGTCGCCGATGATGAGATCGACGAGGCTGCGGACCATCCCGAAGCACGGGTAGCGGCGCTGGCGGGTCTCTACGCCCGGCTCGATGCCATTTATGCAGGCAGGCCTCAGCCCCTCATGGCCGATCGGGCCTTCGCACAGGTGGTCGAGCAGCATCACCTGCCCAAAGCGATCCCGGCGGCGCTCCTAGAGGGCTTCGCCTGGGACGCAGAGGGCCGGCGCTATCCCGACATCGATTCGCTGCTCGACTATTGCGCCCGGGTCGCCGGGACGGTCGGTGCGATGATGGCGTTGATCATGGGGGTTCGTGACGAACGGGCGATGGCGCGAGCGAGCGAGTTAGGCGTAGCCATGCAGCTCACCAACATTGCCCGCGACGTCGGCGAGGATGCGCGGATGGGTCGCCTTTACCTGCCGATCGACTGGCTGCGCGCCGAAGGGCTGGACCCGCAGGCCTTCATTGCCAAGCCGATGGCGAGCCCTGCGCTTGGCCGCGTGATCGCGCGCCTGCTGGCGCTGGCCGATACGCTATACCGACGCGCCGAGGAAGGCCTTGCCGAGTTGCCGCGCTCCTGCCGGCCGGCGATTCTTGCAGCCCGCCTGATTTATGCCGACATCGGCCTCGAGATTCGCCGCGCTCGCCACGATTCAGTGAACCGGCGCGCGGTGGTCAGCGGTTCGCGCAAGCTCGCCCGTTTGCTCCAATGTGCCCCCTGCCTGCTCGCCGCGCCGCGGCGTCCCAGGGGGCACCGTCCCTTGCCAGCGATCCTCTTCCTGGTCGAGGCGGCCCGCCCTGCCATGAGGCGCCACGCGCCTCGCACGGCTGCCGAAAAAGCCGCTTGGATGGTGGATCTGTTCCTCACGCTCGCCGAGCGTGAGCGCAGTGCCTCAGGGCAGCCGGGGCATCCGCCAAGGTAGCATCAGCCGAACGAGCGGCGAGCGCAGACGCGGGCCACTCAGCGTTTCATGCATCGACTGCACCGTGTAGCCTGCAAAGCGCGATTCGGCGATCGAGCGCACATAGAACGGCGTGTCCTCAAGGGTGCGCAGGATCCGCGGTGCAGCCCCATCGGTATCGGAGCGAATCGAGCGTTGCACCCGCCAGGCACTTGCTGCAAGTGGCTGACGCGGTCCCACTGCAACCGGTGTGACCGTCCCATCCTGGCCAAAACGCAGTGCGAGCAGTTGCTCGGCGCCGGAGCGCTCGCGGACATCGTAGAGCAGTGCGCTTGCCCCATCGGGCAGCTGAGCGCGCGACCAGTCCCACTCGTCGAAGCAGTCCTCGATCGGTTCATCGCCTTCGTTGGAATCAAGGTAACCGTGGCCACGCCAACGGAGCCCGGGCTGGTCGAAATCGACTTCGATGCGAGCCTGCGTCGCAAGTGGGCCCCAGCGGTGGCGGCCTGCCACATCGAGTGGCGCCTGCCAATTGAATAGTTGCTCGGGGATCAGCCGGACAGTGCCCCTGACCGCTCGCGGAATCGGTGCAGACCGCTCGCGCAAGTCAAGCGAGAGCGAGGTGCCATCCCAGCGTAATTCGCTAGGTCCGACTCGGAATCGATCAGCCGTTCGCTCGACGCTTGCCGCGCCGCGCTCGGTCATTGTCCAGCGCTTGGCCCCCGGGCTGTAGAGCGCAATGTTGATCGCACAGAAGTTGCCCGCCTCTGCGGGCGGGCCCCCTCGCTGGGCTCGTTGGCGCGCCCAGTGGTAGTAAGGCGAGAAGACGCTGCCGACGAAAGCGATCAGCGTGATCGCGTGGCGTCCGCAGTCACTGACCCCATCGACATACCACCAGAGATACGCACCCGGCTGGACTTCCTGGTCGAATCGAGGTGCGCCATCAGCGTTGCGGCCGCGAGCCGGCCCGACAGCGTGGCCATCGGGACTCCCGCTCCCGGATGTGCGCTGCCGCCCGCCAGAAAGAGCCCCGGCAGCAGGCTCTGTGAGCGTGGCCGACGAAAGGAGGACATCCAGCCGTGGGGTGCCATCCCGTAGAGGGCCCCGTCCGAACCCGGGAAGCGCTGTGCGAAGTTCGCTGGGGTCGTGATGACCCGCGCTTGCCCCTCGCCCTGCAGCTTGAGGCCACAACGGGTCAGGTGAGAGAAAGCCGAATGCTCGCATTGCCGGATCTCCTCGTCGCTCGGGGCGGTGGCGTTTTCGCCTGCGGCCGGAGCATTGATCAGAAAGAACAGCCGCTCGGGTCCCCGAATCGGGGACCGATTCATGCCTCGTTCGTCAGGTGCGGCTGGCACTCGGTCCTGGGCGCAGAGATACACGGTGGGTTTCGATGGCAGGCGTTGCGCCTGGAAAACATCGATGAATTCACTCGCGTAGTCCGGTTGGAAAAAGACATTGTGATAATCCGGCTCAAAGCCTTCGACGGTTGCCGTTACCGCATAGGTCAGCGCCGATAGTGAGCGCTCGGCGTAAGACGCTGGCGTGACCGCTCGGCGCCCAGCCTCCCCGAGCAGTCCGCGACCGAGCGCTCCAGCTTCGCCGTTGAAGATCACTGCGTCGGCTCGCCACTGCGACCCATCACGGAGCTTCACCCCGCACACGCTCCCCGATTCAACGCAGAGCTCGGCAACGGTTTGGCCACAGTGGATCGCCGCGCCAAGCCGTGACGCGGTCCGAGCCAGGCGCTCGGCGAGTGAGCGCATGCCACCGCGTGCGACCCACACGCCGCGCATCTCGACGTATGCGATCAGCATCAGCGTGGCCGGTGCGAGCCAGGGCGAGCCGCCGCAGTAGGTCGCATAGCGCCCAAATAACTGGCGTAGCCGAGGGTCTCGGAAGTGACGCCCGAGGCTGCGCCAGAGGCTCGCGAAAGGCCCCAGTCCTGCGAGCGCCATCAGGCCGCCCGCGCCGAGATCGCTCGCCATCGACAGGAGGGTCGGACGCTCGGCGCGGATATAGGCGGCCTCGAGCGCATGGTAGATGCGGCGGGTCTCGGCACAGAACCCCTCGAAGCGGCGAGCCTCCTCGAGGCCGGCGAAGCGGCCGATCGCGTCGGTCGAGCGGGCCGGGTCGTCGAAGAGATCGAGTCGCTCGCTGTCGGACCAGGCATGGCGCGCCAGGACCGAGAGCGGCTGCAGGGCGAACGTCTCGTCCTCGAGGGACTCTCCGCAGTCCCCAAGCAGATCGTCGAAGACCCAGCGCATCGTGAGCACGGTGGGACCCGAGTCGATCCAACGACCGCCGACCTCACGGGCATGGATCCGACCTCCGATGCTCTGCGCCGATTCGAAGACGGTGACCGAGACGCCTCGTCGAGCCAAGTCGCAGGCGGCTGCAAGTCCTCCCGCGCCCGCGCCGATCACGATGACCGAGCGAGGGGCCTCAGGTCGCACGAAACCCGCTCCAACTGCCACCCCGGTCAACCACGGCGAATCGTGCGAACAGCGTCTCCGCGAAATACTGGTTGCGCCAGGCGTTCTGAGCGGCCAGCCGATGCGCACCCGACCGGGCGTACGCGTCCATCGCGTCGACGCTGTCCCAGAGGCTGAAGGTGGCCTGACGCAGTAACGGTGCTTCGCCCAGCCCAACCGCCAGCCGACACCCCTGCGCCCGCTCTAGCGCGCGCTCGGCAGCGGGGGAATGAGACCAGAAAGCGCGCGCCTGACCGAGCCGGATCGAGGCGCGGGTGAGCGCGGCAACCGGCCCGTCGATCGGTGCCGTGATCGAAACCGGGAGGTCTTGGCCGCCCCACTGTCCGCGACTCTGCCAGGCGCGTAGTTCGAGCCAGAACCATTCGGCGGCGTGGGCTTGCCAAGATCGCACTTCCGGGCTCTCCTGCAACCAAGCGCGGGCCGGCGCGGGGCTTTCGAACACCGCCAACTGACCGAGCCGGTCCCAGCCAGGCCGAAGGCCAAAGCCGCCCCCGTATCCGCTACCCAGAATGCGTCGCCATAGCAATCCAGGCGCGCGCGATGGCCGAAGCGCTCCGAGGACCAGCCGCGACAGCCCCCAGGGGATAGCTGCGGGTCGCCAGCGCGCGAGCAGCAGGATCGAGGTGGTTTCGGAGGGGGCAGTCATTGCGACACGGATGAGGCGCGTCCACCGGGCTGTCGAACAGAACAACAGGTGCTCATGGCTGGCCGCCTGCCCGGGTGACAACCGAGCTCAGCGA
>CAZAVT010000027.1:13648-16983 GCA_964488395.1 uncultured Burkholderiaceae bacterium
GGCTCTGCCGTGAGAGCCCCAGCATATCGGCCGCGGAGGCGCGATTGTTGCGGGTGATCTTGAGGGCCGCCTCGATGCACAGACGTTCGATCAGATCGACGGTCTCGCCGACGATGTCCTTCAGCGGCATCCGTCCCACCAAAGCGGCCAGGTCACTGCTCGAGCGCGCTACCGCTGAGGTTTCGCGCTCCTCGCCCAGGCGTCGGCCCGTATCGCGGATCACGAAGGCGAGATAGGAATCATCGTCGGCCGCGACCGCGACGCCGGAAATCTCGACCGGTACGGAAATGCCCCCGGCGCCCACCAGCCGGGTGGAGAACAGCCGGATCGTGCCGCCCTGAGCGAGGCTGTTGATCAGGACGGTCAAATCGGTATTGGAACGTCCGAGCCACCGCGCGAGTGGTTCGCCGATGAGCTGTCCGCCCTGTGCGACCTGGATCATCTCGACGAAGGCTGGGTTGACGCTGCAGATCAGGCCCTTGGCGTCAGTGACCACGATACCGTCGCTCATTTGCCGGACGGCTTCGATGAGGGTGGCCTCGCCGCGCGGGGTCTTGGCAGTGGCCTCGCTCTCCAGCCGCAGCAGAATCACCGGCTCGCCATCATGGCGCATGCTGCTCGCGATCAGCCGCACCGAGCGGCCGACGTGATTGAAGCGCAGCGACAGTTCGGCGGGACGCCCCGAACCGGCCACCTGGTCAAACATGACCCTCAGCGCCGAGGCGGCGCGCGTGCTGAGAAATCCGTCGAGCGTGCGATCGACCAGCTCGTCCTGAGCGATCTGAAGGAAGTCGGCGGCCGCGCGATTGCCTTCGAGGATCGAGTGGCCAGGGGCGCGAATGATCAGGATTGGATCCCGGATCACCTCGAGCAGCTGACGGTACTGACTCTCGGTGCGCCGAAGCCGGAGGTAGTCGGCTTCCATGCGCTGTTGCGACTCGACCAGACGCAGTTGCAGCGAAGCGACAGCCCGCAGGTCGCGCCCGATCATAACCAGCCGGCCATCGGTCCCGAGTCGGACCAGCGAGGCCAGAATCGGCAACTCGGCGCCCGACGCATCGAGGTGATTCAGGTGACGCCACCGGGTCGAACGCCGACCCGACAAGGCTTCGCGCATCATCTCCTCGGCCTTGGGCCGGCTCTCGCTCGTCAAGAGCTGGGACCAGCTGCGTCCGCTCCAGTGCTTGGCAAGCGCCATCGGCCAGTCCTCGGCGGAGGCGAAAAGCACCCCGCGCACCCGCCCGTCCCGATCGAGGGTCAGCGCGATATCCGAGGCCGCGTGGATGAGCGTGTCCTCGACGTCGGGATGTTCCATGACCGGCCCGGTGCTCGAGCGGTTGCTGTCAGCTTGCCGCAAGCCGCCGCTCCCTCAGCGACCGGGTCGCGCGGGCGAGGGCATCGTCACCGTCGCCGGAGACAATATCTGCACCGAGCGCGGCGGCTCTGGACGGGAAGCGTGCAGTGGCTGCACCGCCAACCATGATGACCGGATTGAACTGGACGCTGATCTCACGGGCGCGCAGTATAAACGTTGCCGCTCGCTGGAGTTCGTTTTCCGACCCGATTGATAGCCCAAGGAGCGCGGGCTGCACTGACAGCAGCTGCTCGAGCAATCCGGCTTCGGGCTGGTCCTCAGCGATGCGGGCGTGCCACCCTGCCCGGGCGAATAAGGCCCCCACCATCCGAAGACCCAGGCGATGCTGGCAGCCGGGCAGCGCGCAGAAGAGTGCCGATGGTGCGCTGACAGGGTCGGCTTCACGGACCGTCGGCGCGTGCGACCGCGATGCGTCGCCCTCGATCATCAAGGTCATCAGGCGCTGGAGCAGCCCGGCGGCGAGCGTGACATCGGCAAAACTGAGCTCGTCTTCGTCCCAGCATCGGCCGAGTGCGCGCGCAGCAGGTTGAATCACCTCGAGCAGCACGGTCTCGAGGGGCTCGCCCGTTGCGAGCAGGCGCTCGAGAACAGCGGCGCCCGCCGCCGCGTCGCCACGGACGGCGGCTCGCAGCAGGCGCCCGGCTGGACCCTCGGCTGAGCGAAGGCTCGGTTCCGGACCGGCCGCGCGCGTGGGCGAGGCCGGCGCGCGGAAATCGGTCGCGGCAAATCGACCGTGGATCGGGTGGTCTTGTTCGGATCGGGCGGGTACGACCCCGCCGGTTTGTGCGATCGTTCGAGGTTGTGCGCCGCGCGCAATGCGCGGAACGATCTCGCTCAACAGCAGATCGAGCAGAGGGCCAGCGGACCCGTCCCTCGAAGTGGACGGCAGGCCTGACATGGTTTTCTCCCTGACGATCCTCAACCGAACCGGTGCGGTCTGGCGAGAGATCCCCCAAGCTGGATCATCCGCATTTCGGTGGCGGTGTCCAGAGAATTGGGCGTCGGAAGTGGCGTCGGCAGTCATTTCGTGAAGAAAAAAACGTCGCGTAGGCAGCTGTCTTGGACAGCAACTATCCGGCAGATCGACATCAGCTGTCAAGTAAAGTGGACGTCATTCCAGGTTGACAACTCACCGGGCCCAGCCTACAGTCGGCACAGGAGGTCCCTGCCGATGTCCCGAACCCTGGTCAGCGCCCCAAGTGGTGGGCTGCTGCCGGCCGCAAGTCGCCCGGTCTACACCGCTGACGAGCGTGCCCGTCGCGATGCGACCCGCTGGACGCTGGTCCAGGGCGTGCTCGCGCCGGTGCAGTTTGTCGTCTTCATCGTCAGTGTTGCGCTCATCCTGCGCTACATCCTGAGCGGCGAAGGCTTCGCGCTCGCCGTTGGGTCCGTGGTGATCAAGACCTTGGTGCTCTACGCGATCATGGTGACCGGTGCAATCTGGGAAAAAGAGGTGTTCGGGCGTTACCTCTTTGCCGCGTCCTTCTTTTGGGAGGACGTGTTCAGCATGCTGGTGATCGCGCTGCATACGGCCTGCCTGGCCGCCTGGCTACTCGGTGAGTCCTGGCTGGGGCGCGACGCTCAGATGGCGCTCGCACTGGCGGCGTACGCAAGCTATCTGATCAACGCCGCGCAGTTTCTGCTGAAGTTGCGACGTGCCCGTCGTGAGGCCGTCCGATGAACGCCCGCATCCCGATCGTCGCGCAAGCCTGCGCCGAGCCCGCACCGGTGCTGCGCGAGCGCGGTCAGCGCGAGGTGTTCTGCGGCCTCACCGGGATCATCTGGATGCATCGCAAGATTCAGGATGCCTTCTTTCTGGTGGTCGGCTCACGGACTTGCGCGCATCTGATCCAGTCGGCAGCGGGTGTGATGATCTTCGCCGAGCCGCGTTTTGCGACCGCGATCATCGATGAGCGGGACCTGGCGGGCCTTGCCGATGCCCACGACGAACTCGATCGCG
>CAZAVT010000028.1:0-5272 GCA_964488395.1 uncultured Burkholderiaceae bacterium
ATGCAGCCCAGCGAGCCCGGGTCGAGATAGGTCGATGCGGGCAAGCCGACGCGGGCAAAGCTCAGGAAGTCCCCGCCATCCGCAGCCACGAGGGCAGCACCCTGATCGCGCTCGCCACCGCGCTCGAGATGGGCTTCACTGCAGAGGACACGGCGCTCATGGTGATGCCCCTTTGCCACGCCAACTCGCTCTACTTTAGCCATACCTTTGCGCATCTGGGCGCCACCTGCGTGATCGACGACCGCCGCAGCTTCGACCCTGAGGCGCTGCTCGCCACGCTGTCGACCGAACGGATCACCTTCACCTCGCTCGTGCCCACTCACTACATCATGATGCTGAGCCTGCCCGAAGCGGTGAAAGCTCGCTATGACGTGAGCGCTGTCGAAAAGCTCATGATCTCGTCGGCCCCGGCGCGCAGGCAGACCAAGCTTGCCATCATGGAGTTCTTCTGTCATGGCAAGCTCTACGAACTTTATGGCTCCACCGAAGCGGGCTGGGTGACCTTGCTGCGGCCACAGGAACAGACCGAAAGACTCGGTACGGTCGGACGGGAATGGGCCGGTTCCGGGCCTATCCGCCTGCTGGACCCGCAAGGTCAGGAGGTGCCCGACGGCGAGGTGGGCGAACTCTTTTCACGCACGCCCTACGTCTTCGACGGCTACTGGAAAAGCCCGGAGAAGACCGCGGAAGCCTTCCGCGGGGACTGGTGCTCGGTGGGTGACATGGCTCGGCGTGACCGGGACGGCTTCATTCATCTCGTCGACCGTAAGAGCAATATGATCATCAGCGGTGGCGAAAACATCTATCCGTCAGAAGTCGAGGCAGTGCTCGGAGCGCACGAACTGGTCAAGGACGTCGCGGTGGTCGGAGTACCTCACGATAAATGGGGCGAAGCCGTGCACGCGGTGGTGGTGCTCCACGACGGTCAGTCCCTGACGCCGGAGGCGTTGATCGACTGGTGTCGAGGCCGCATGGCCGGCTACAAGCGGCCGCAGTCAATCCGCTTCGTGACCGATTCCGACATGCCTCGCACAGCCACCGGCAAAATCCTGCATCGCATCCTGCGTGCTCAGCTGGCTTGCGAGACCGCCTGAGCGACTGCAGGCGGGCCCGGGCACACGCTAGACTAGTCGCCTCATGAAAGCCATCGCTCAAACCCCCAATCTGGTCGAACAGGTGCGCGACGCCTTGCTTGGCGAGATCGCCTCGGGCGAGCTCAAGCCCGGAGCACGCATCATCCAGGAGCAGATCGCTCAGGCATTGGGCGTCTCGCGCCAGCCCGTGCAACAGGCGCTTATGCTCCTGCGCAACCAGGGCGTGCTGCGCGATGCCGGTGGTCGTGGGCTGATCGTGACGCCGCTCGATGCAGACCATGTCCACCACGTCTACCAGATCCGCGCAGCCATCGAAGGAATCGCTTGCCGGCTGGCCGCGCAAAAGCATGCCGACCAGGCGCGCCGACAGGGCGCAGCACTTCTAGAGGCCGGCCGCAGGGCCGTGGGTAGTGGCTCGGTCCCCCGGATGATCACCGCCGACATCCGCTTTCACGAATTTCTCTATACCCTTGCTGACAACCCGCTGATCGCACCGGCCATGGAAACGCACCTGACCTACACCCAGCGTGCCATGGGCGAAGTGCTGATGCAAGACCAAAGCCCACGCGATATCTGGGACCAGCATGCAGCGATCCTGGATGCGATTGCACGCGGCGATGGAGATGCCGCGGAAGCACTCGTTCGCGAGCACCTGATGACGGCCTCGGCGTTCATGGTGGCGCGACTGAAGGTTCGCTCGCCGACCGAGGCCGTTTCGCAGGCACGCGGGCCCTGAACGCTCTATTGTTGGGCTTGTCAGATGCCGGTACAGTCAAGCGACATCATGAGCCGTGCCGTGCCATCCCTCCCAGACACCGGGCAGATCCAGGCCCAGTGGACCCGCTTGCTTGGCGAAGTCCGCTCCCTCCCGCAGGGCGGAGAGCTGCTCGACGCACTGGAGCCCGAGCGGGTCGAGGCTGACTATGAGCGTGCCTGGACCATGCTGTCGACGGGTGACCTCGTGGCGGCGACCGACGCATTCGGGGAACTTGCCCGACGCGTGCCTGACCAGCACCGGATTCAGTTCGGGTTTGCGCTCTGCCTGCAGCACCATGGCCTACTCGTCGACGCCTTGAAACACTACGGACTGGCCTTTGTCCTGGACCCCAGCAGCGCCGCCTGTGCGTTCAGGATCGGCGAATGCCTGTGGGCACAGGGCGATCATGAAGACGCGCGCGAGGCGATGCTCACGGCCATCGAACTCAGCCGTATCGCGGGCAACGATCAACAAATCAAGCTCCTGGCTCAATCGGCGCTGGACGATTGGGTCTCAGGCGCAGCCTGAAACGTTTGTCCCGCGTGACGCCTTTGCACCATGACTGACGGCCTCTCGATCAACCGCCGCTCGGCGCCGATTTCTGGCTTCGAGAGCGCCAAGTCCGAGCGCCCGCTGCCACAGCCGGAGCATCGGCTGGAGACCCGTGGTTCCGAGCATTCACGACGGTTCGACGCTGTTCCGCTCGCGCAGATCTCCACCCACAGCGGGCCGATCGGAAAGCCCGTGAGCCTGACACTGCCGCCGCCGCCAGCGAGCCGCAGCGAGCGGACATCCCCCTTGGGCGTCGAGTCGATGGCCGAGGGGATGGAGAAAGTCACACGCGCGAAAGTCGACGTTGCCCGGCGAGGCTTCTGGCGGAAATGTCTGGGCGTTGCCGCAACCGCTGCGGCACTGGTCCTGATGTCTGTCGCCACGGGAGGGTTGGGCGCTGTCGGCATGGTCAGCCTCGGGTTGACCGCGGCCTTCCTGGCCAAGGGAGCCCTTGATACCACCGTGAGCCTGATGAATTGGCGCAACCTCAAGGCTGGATTTGCGGGACAGCCACCGCCATTTCCCTTCCTCACGCGGCTGCCTGGGTCGGTCAGGGACAACGCGGCGGCGGCCTTGCTGGTCGGTCTGGGGATGTCGGAAAAGAGCTCAATCTGGGTCAGTCGGGCACTCGATGTGGCCTTGGGCCTGGGGTCGACTGCGGCCTACGGCTTTGCAGTGGGTGGCATCGCCAGCGCGCTGATCGCAGTGACGCCCTTCCTGGTGGGGGAACGCCTGACCGTGCTTGGGGAACGCTTGGAGCAGCGTCGGCAGTTTCACGCTCAGATCACCCACAGTCGTATGAGCGAGATCGCCCAGCAGACGCTGATGGCGTTGCAGGATCTGCAAGCGCTCCAGGATCGAGTGCTTTCCGAAGGCGCGCCTCCGCCGCCAGCCAGCGTCGAGCTCGATGACGGCGCCAAGCCGGTTGACTCATCAGAGCTGGCCTTGCTTGAACGGGCGAAGCTCCTCCAGGCCGACGCACGCGACATGATGAAGGCACTACAGACGCGACTGCAGGACCGGGTTCTCGAGAAAGCGGCCGGCAAACTCAATGGAACGGCGGCCGGACTGCTGGACGGTACCAGCGAGAGCGCGTCCTATACCGCTGATCTCGTCGTTGGCACGCCGATGCCCTTCATCATGGTCGGTACCCTGATGGGGCGCGCGGTCATTGAAATGGCCCGTACCGCGCGCTCCGGATGGCGCGACGAGGACAAGCTGCAGCAATTCGCCGACCAGCACCGTGGCTTGCGGCGCGAGATCGGACTCCTGACCTACGAGCTGAGGGCTCAGATCGAAGAACTCGAGAATCAGCGCTCGGACGTCATGACGTCGATCGATGATGCAGCGTCTCTGCGCGAGGGGCCACCACACGAGCGCCCGCCGCTTCCTGGCGATCGGCGATACTCCTGAACGGATGCTGATACCGAGGGCGCGGCGACGGTTGCTCGGGCGTTCCGAATTCGGAATAATTGATTGCTCTATCAGAATGCCTGGATGAGTCTCCCAGCGTTTCGCGCCGTCTGGCGCCACTCTGCGTCTTGACCGCCATGCCCGGCTGGAATTTTGCCGATGTCTGGGAATGTGTAGCCCGGATTGATCCCGAGCGGATCGCGCAGCGCCATGGCGCACAGAGCATCACCTGGGCCGAATTTGATCAGTGTGCCAACGGCCTGGCCCATTGGCTGCTTGAGTCGGGCTGCCGCCATCAAGGCAAGGTCGCGCTCTACCTCTATAACGGCCCCGAGTACCTTCAGGCAGCGTACGCCTGCCTCAAGGTCTCGTTGGTGCCGGTCAACACCAACTACCGATATAAGCACGACGAGTTGCGCCGGCTCTGGGATGACGCCGACGTCGAGACGGTGGTGTTCGACGCGAGGTTCACCAGGACCGTCGACGAAATCCGGAGAGTCTGCCCCAAGGTCCAGCATTGGCTCTGCGTGGGAGATCCGGCCGCGTGTCCGCCTTGGGCCAGTGCCTGGCGGAGGGTGGCAGCACCCCGCGCGACGCCACCGACGGGAATGCACCAGCGTTCCGGCGAGGACCTGATCCTGATTTATACCGGGGGAACCACCGGCCAGCCGCGAGGTGTGATGTGGCCTCAGCATGACCTCTACATGGCGTCTAACACCACCGGCGACCCCGAACTGGCAGACTTTGACCGCGTGCGCGAGCGTTTGGGCCGCGCCGAGAGCACGCGTCCAGTCGGGCTGCCTGCGGCGCCGCTGATGCATGGGACCGCCTTGGTCTTCGCAAGCACCATCCTGCATCGCGGCGGGACCGTCGTCACGCTGACCCAGCAAGCGCTGGATATGACAGAACTGCTTGACACGGTTGAGGATCGGCGGGTCACCGAGCTCTGCATCGTTGGCGATGCATTCTGCCGCCCCATGGTGGACGCTCTGGACGCCGAGCCAGGTCGATGGAGCCTCAGTGGTCTCAAGGCTGTGTCCTCCTCCGGCATGATGTGGAGCGAAGACAACAAGCAGCGACTGCTGCGCCACGCGGGCAATGCCATGCTCGTGGACTTCCTGAACAGCAGCGAGGCCAGTGGCATGGGTCGATCCGTATCCTCGCGCGATCGGGCTGGCACTTCCGCGCGATTCAAGCTGGGCAAGAATGCGGTGGTCCTGGACGCTCAGAACAAGCCCCTGCCACCGGGCAGCCTGGAGGTCGGGCGAATCGCGGTTCGCGGCAGCGTGCCGCTGGGCTACTACGGCGATCCGGTCAAGACCGCAGCCACGTTCCCGGTCATCGATGGCATTCGCTATGCGATCCCCGGCGACTACGCCCGGGTGCAAGCCGATGGTTCCATCGTTCTCCTTGGACGTGGCTCGTTGAGCATCAACTCAGGCGGCGAAAAGGTCTT
>CAZAVT010000028.1:5282-13742 GCA_964488395.1 uncultured Burkholderiaceae bacterium
AGTCGTGGTGGGCGTCCCGCACGAGCGATTCGGTGAAAGCGTCGCCGTGGTGATCGAATGGGCGACGGCCCAGCCGTTACCGGACCAGGCGATCGTGGAGCATGTACGAGAGCGCCTCGCCGGGCACAAGGTGCCTCGTCATGTGGTCACAGTCTCATCCATGGAGCGCGGGCCCAATGGCAAGGCCGATTACCTGGGACTACGCCGGCGCGCCCAGGAATGGCTTGCCAACCGTCGTTGACCGTCACCTCAAACCAAGTCTGCTCAGTCGCCATGTCTCACCTGCTCGTAGAACGTCTCGCCGACGTCACTCTGGTTACGCTGAATCGACCCGAGAAGCGCAATGCCATGTCGCCTGAGATGGTGATCAAGCTGGCCGCATTCTGGGAAGAGGTAGCCCAGGATGACAACGTTCGCGCCATCGTCGTAACCGGTGCCGGTGACCAGGCCTTTTCAGCAGGTGGGGACCTGGGAAGCCTGATTCCCCTGATGATGCGAGCGCGCCCACCGAAGGACGAATGGGAGGAGCGCTTCAGCGCCGACCGCAAGGTGCTGGGCCGGGCGCTGCTGCGCGGAGCCCCCTTCTTCAAGCCGGTCATCGCCGCGATCAACGGCCACGCCCACGCGGGAGGAGCCGAATTTGTCTTGGCCACCGATCTCCGGGTAATGGCCGACACGGCCACCCTTGCGGTGACCGAGGTGCGCCGGGGGCTGATCGCCAGTGGCGGCTCACTGGTTCGGATGCCGCGACAGGTTCCCTGGGCGCACGCGATGGAATTGTTGCTGCTCGGCGAGCCCATCGGTGCCGACCGGGCTCACGAGATGGGTCTTGTCAATTGGGTGGTGCCTCAGCACCGCGTGCTCGACAAGGCGCTCGAGGTCGCTCGCAAGGTGAGTCTGGGCGCTCCGGTGGCCCTCGAAAAGACCAAGGAAGTCATGGTGCGCACCAGCGGCCTGCCGCTCGAAGAGGCGTTCGCGATCGAGACTCAGTGTACAAAGGAGAACGCCGCGATGGCCGATGCGCAGGAAGGGCCCCGCGCCTTCATGGAGAAGCGAGCGCCGGTTTTTCGCGGCCGGAGGCCCTCATGAACGCAGGCCCTGCCAGGAGTCCCCGCGGCCCGCTCTCCGGGATCCGCGTGGTGGAGATGGGCCTGTGGGTGGCCGGGCCGGCGGCAGGCGGCATCCTCGCGGACTGGGGGGCCGAGGTGATCAAGGTGGAGACACGCACCGGTGACCCGATGCGCAAGCTGTTCGCCGCACTCTCCGGGTCCCGGGAGCCGAGTTGCCCGCCCTTCGACCTCTACAATCGCGGCAAGCGCAGCCTTGCCCTCGATGTCAATGCCCCCAGGGGCCGGGCGCTTATCGAGCGGCTGCTCGAAACGGCTGACGTTTTTCTCACGAACATGCGGCCACAGTTCCTGGAACGCGTCGGGCTCGACCCAGTGAACCTGCAGTCGCGATTTCCACGGATTGTCTACGCGAGCTTGACGGCCTACGGTCTGAACGGCCCCGACCGCGACGCACCGGGCTATGACATGGCTGCGTTCTCCGGCCGCAGCGGACTCGCCGAACGTGCCACCCCGGAGGGCGCTCAGCCGCCCATCCTGCCAGGCGGTCTGGGCGATAACGTCAGTGCGATGTCGCTCGTGTCAGGCATTTGCGCTGCCCTTTTCCACCGCGAGCGCACCGGGCAGGGCCAGGTCGTTGCAACCTCGCTGCTGCGCACGGGCATCTACAGCATCGGCATGGACGTTTCGTCCAGGATGGGTCTGGGTCGGGCAGCGTCGCCGCCACCGCGCACCAAGCCACAGAACCCGCTGATGAACCTGTACCAGGCAGGCGATGGCAAATGGTTCTGGCTGGTCGGCGCGGAGTCGGAGCGACACTGGCCCGTGATCACAGAAGCCCTGGGGCTATCGGGACTGACCGACGATGAGCGCTTCAGGACTCCGCGTGACCGCCGCCGCCATGCGACCGAACTGGTGGCGCGTTTCGATGCCGCGATCGCAACCCGCAGCCGTGCAGAGTGGGCTGAGATCTTTCGGGCTCAGGATGTGTGGTGGGCACCGGTGCAGTCGATCGATGAGGTGCTGATCGACCCACAGGCTCAGGCGGCCGGTGCCTTCGTGCGCGTCCCTGATGGCGCCGGGGCAATGCCTCGCGAGGCCAATGGCGTCGCCACACCGGTCGACTTCAGCCTGACACCAGCCGCGCCTTCAGGCGCTCCACCCGAAGTTGGTGCCGATGCCATGAACATCCTGCGCTCGCTGGGATGCAGCGACGCCGAGATCGAGGAGCTTCGTGCCACGGGAGTGCTCGCATGACATCACCCAAGGCGGCTGCCCCGCTTCGGCCGATGGCTGGTGTGCGCGTGGCCGATTTCAGCTCGAACATGGCGGGGCCTTTTGCCACCATGATCCTGGCCCAGCTCGGTGCCGATGTCATCAAAGTGGAATCACCCGAAGGCGATGATTCGCGAGCCTGGGCGCCGATTGTGGACGACTTGAGCCTCACCCACCGACACATGGGCGCTGGCAAGCGCGGCCTCGCTATCGACCTTAAACATCCCGACGGCGTGGAAGTCGCACGGGCGCTGATCGGAACCAGTGATGTGGTGCTGCAGAGCATGCGGCCCGGGGTCGCCGAACGTTTGGGTATCGGCGAAGCCGATGCGCGCGAGGTCAACCCCGGTATCCTCTACTACGACTTGAATGCCTTCGGATCGGGCGCGTGCGGCCAGACGATGCCCGGCTATGACCCGCTGGTGCAAGCGTTCTCGGGGATCATGCAAATGACCGGGCATGAAGGCATGCCGCCCACCCGCTGCGCGCCCTCGATCATCGACCTCGGAACGGGTCAGTGGATCGCGATGGGGATCCTCGCGGCGCTCTTCGCGCGCAGCCAGGGGCAGGCGATTGGCCGCATGGAAACGGCGCTGATCGATACTGCCTTCAGTGTCATCCCATACCAGGCCAGCGCGGCACGTCTGACCGGTCAGCGTCCGCCCAAAGCGGGATCGGGAAATCCGATTGCCGCCCCCTACCAGTGCTACCAGGCACGCGACGGGTTGCTGATGCTGGCCGCACCCAGCCAGCGCCTTTGGGAGATCGTGATCCAGGTCCTGGACGCGCCCGAATTGGATGGAGATTCCCGCTTCACGACGGTTAAGGATCGGTCGCTCTACATCAAGGAGCTCGAGGCCGAGATCAACGATCGCTTGTCTTGCGCTGACATCGATACCTGGATCGAGCGGTTCACCCGCGCGGGCGTCCCCGTCGCCAGGGTCAGCGGGCTCGAGCAGGCGGTGATTGGCGAGATCGCTCGGGAGCGAGGAACTTTCCTCGACTGCGATCAGGTTCCCCTGGTCCGGCTGCCCTGGTTGGTCGATGGCCAGGCCGTGGCCTGGGCGCGGCCGGCTCCCAGGCTGGGGGAGCACAGCCTGGAGATTATCGAAGAGCTTGGCTTCAGCCCCGAGCGCCGTTCAGCCCTGATTGCGAACGGTGCGGTCCGCACGGGCTGAGCCTGCGGGAATGATCACTTTCATCAAGACAACCACGGACAGGAGACAGCACCATGCAACGCAGACAGTTCAATCGGATGGTGTCAACGCTCACCCTCGCGGCTGCCGCGCCGACACTGCACGCGCAGGGGGGGTACCCGCAGGGGCCGGTCAAGATCATCATCGGTTTCGGTCCCGGCAGCGGCACAGACATTATCAGTCGCCTGGTCGCCGAGGAGCTGCGGATGGTGCTTGGGCAGCCCTTTGTGGTCGAGAACCGACCGGGTGCGTCGGCGCAGATCGCCGCCTCGGCCGTGGCCAAATCGCCCGCCGACGGTTACACGCTGATGCTGACTTCCAACACCACCCATTCGGTGAACCCGCATATCTTCAAAAAGCTCTCCTATGACCCGCTGGCGGACTTCACCCCGATCGGCGGGGTGGCCCACTTCCCCTTTATCCTCGCGGTCAACCCCAGCTTGCCTGTCAACTCTGCTCAGGACCTGGTGAATTACGCAAGACAAAACCGGGGCAAGGTGTCGTATGCCTACGGCACGCCCACCGTGCAGATTCCGGCCGAGGCCATCAACCGGCTGATGCAACTGGGCGCTGTAGGAGTCGCCTACAAAAGCAGCCCGCCGGCGATCACGGATGTCATCGGAGGTCAGGTGCAGTTCCTGGTGGTCGACCTCGCCTCTGCCAGACCGCACCTCCAAGCAGGGCGTCTGCGGGCTCTGGCGCTGACCTCTTCCAAGCGCTCAGCACTCGCACCTGAATTGCCGACTGTGGAAGAGGCGCTGGGCCTCAAGGACTTCGATCTGGCGGCGTGGACCGGACTTTTTGGGCCTGCGGGGTTGCCGCGTGACGTGGTGTCCCGGATCTCGGGCGCCTTGCAGACCGCTCTCGCCAAACCCGAGGTCCGCGAACGCATCAACCAGCTGGGCGCGGATGCAACGCCCTCGGATACGCCCGCCTTCACCGAGCTGGTCCGTCAGCAATTGACCCTCTGGGGACGCAATGTGGCGCTGGCGGGCATCCAGCCGGAATGATGGATGCAGCCGATCGTGTTTGAGCTCGCTGGTCTCGAATCTCGCGCGTCGGGGCCGCGCGCCATCTTGCGCGTGCTCCAGGTCCTGGAGTATGTCGCCGAGCGCCCGGAGGGCAGCAGCCTTGCGCAGATGTGCGACGCGCTCAAGGTTCCCAAGACGACGCTGTTCACGATGCTCAAGACCTTGCAGGGATCAGGCCACCTCGAACTGCAGAATGGACGCTACCGTCTCGGTCTGCCTGCGGTGTCCTTGGGCATCGTGATGGGCGCCAGCGCCCGGCGCAGCTTCCCGAATTGCGCGCAGGCGAGCCTGGAGAGCCTCAGCCGTCAGACTGGCGAGACCAGCTTTCTCGCCGAGCTGACTGCCGACGGGACGCACTGCCGCTACCGGTCAGTGGTCGAGTCCGGAAGCTGGCTTCGCTTTAGCGTCCAGCCGGATTCGTTGAAGCCAGCTCATGCCACCGGAACGGGTCGGGCCATGCTGGCCTACCTGCCGAAGGCAGACCTCGACCCTATCCTCAGCCGAATGCGCTTCGAGAAGATGACCTCGAAAACGCTGGGGTCTCGACGCGCCGTGCTGGCCGCTTTGTCCAAGGTTCGTCGCGAGCATGTCAGCATCAGCGACAGTGGGACCGTGTCGCAGGTGATGTCAGTTGCTGCACCGATCTTCGACGCCGACGCCCGGGTGATCGCCGCTGTGAGTGCCGGCGGCCCGACAGGCCGAATCTCTCCCAAGCTGACTGCGATCGAGCGTGCGGTACGAAGCGCAGCGCAGGAGATCTCCCTGACCTTGGGCTATGTGGGTCATTGGCCTGCGGATGGTGTCGCACCGACCCGGCGTGCGGCGCGATGACTTCTGCCGAACGCCCCCGACCGAGATCACCAGCGGCGAAAGCCGAACGGATCCCTGTACTGGTTGGCATCGGTACCGCTGCGCAGCGCGAGACCGATCACCGGCTGGCTCTTGAACCGATGGACCTCATGCTAAAGGCCGTGCGGGCCGCCGGCGCCGATGCCGGTTCAGCCGAGGCCCTATCGGGCACTCAGTGGATTGCCGTACCCCGCGGGCGCTGGCGCTATGCCGATCCGGCTGGAGAAATTGCGAGAGAAATCGGTGCGCCCAGCGCAAGCACGGTGCTCGCGACCGTCGGCGTGCTCCAGCAGACGTTGATCGGCGTCGCCTGCGACCGTATTGCCCGCGGCGAGTGCCACACGACACTGGTCGCCGGCGCAGATACGGGTTATCGGATCCTGCGGGCCCGAATCGCTGGCGAGCGCGCGACTGAACGACCTGTTGAGGGCGAGCCCGATGCCTTGTGGGAGCCTGAGACCGACTTGCGCCATCCCGTTGAAATACGGGCGGGTCTTGACAGGCCGGTCGGGCTTTACGCCCTCCTCGAAAGCGCATTCCGTCACGCCCAAGGGTGGAGCGTCAGCGACCATCGCGACCGCTTAGCCAAGATGGTGGCGCACTTCAGCCAGATCGCCGCCGATAATCCGGAGGCTTGGAGCCGGCGGGTGGTCAGCTCCGCGCAAGCACGAGACGGCAGTGAGCGCAATCCGATGCAAGCCTTCCCATACACCAGGCTGCATTGCTCCTCGTGGAGTGTTGACCAGGCCGCGGCCTTGCTGTTCTGCTCGGCCGATCGAGCCGACGCGCTGGGTATCCCCCGCGATCGTTGGATCTACCCAGTGGCAAGTACTGAATCCAACCATATGGTGCCGGTGTGTGCGAGGGCCGCGCTCAGTTCGTGCATGGGGGCTCAGATCGCCGGCAGGGCAGCCCTCGACCACGCCGGGCTGAGACCTGAGGCGCTCGACCTGGTGGAGCTCTACAGCTGCTTTCCAATTGCGGTCGAGGCCTATGCCCAGGCACTCGGTCTATCGCTCACGAGGCCGCTTACGGTGACCGGAGGCATGAATTTCGCGGGTGGCCCTTACAACAACTATCAGCTCCAGAGCACCGTGCGCGCTGCCCGTCTGCTGCGCTCCGGTCAAGGCCAGACCGCGCTCGTCTCGGGCGTCTCGGGGGTTCTGACCAAACAGGGGTTTGGGCTCTGGTCGCGCGACCAGGGGCCGGACTTTGTGCACCAGGACCTGACTGCGGCGGTCGCCCGGCAAGACCGGACCCTACCGGTGCTCGAAGCCTACACCGGCCCCGCGAGAGTCGCCGCCTACACGGTGCTCTACGGCGGCAGGGCGGAGCCTCGGCGCGGCATCCTGCTGGTCGACACGCCCGAAGGCCAGCGCGCACTTGCCACCACAGCGAGCGTGCCGCTTCTCGACGCCCTGGAGCGTGAGGAATTCGTGGGGCGGACGATACAACTGCAGGGCGAGACCGTAAACCCAGCCGGAGCCTCGGACTGAACCGATGACCGAGGTCGCAGTCGTCCGACCAGATCGTCCATCGGCTGAACGGGCGGCCTTCCGGATTGCAGTGGGCTTGCTCGTGCGCCTCCCGCTGATCGGCGGCATGCGGGTATAGTCGGCCGAGAGCGTCCGGGGAGTCGCCCAAGCATGAGCCTGTTGCCCTCTTTATTCATCTCTCACGGTGCGCCGACGTTTGCCATCGAGCCGGGCCTTGCGGGCGCCCAGTTGCGCGCGCTTGGTCTGGCGCTGGGCAAGCCTCGCGCAGTGGTGGTGGTGTCGCCGCATTGGATGACGCAGGGTATCGAGATCACTGGGACGGACCGGCCACAGACCCTCCACGATTTCGGAGGGTTTCCCCGGGAACTGTACAACCTGCGCTATCCCGCGCCCGGTTCTTCAGCGTTGGCTGCCCGGATTCAGCAGCTCTGGGCCGGTCAGGGCCTTGCGGCCAGGCTCGATGAAAGGCGTGGTCTCGACCACGGAGCCTGGGTGCCCTTGATGCATCTGTTTCCTGACGCCGACCTGCCGGTGGTCCAGGTGTCCCTGCCGTTCGACACCGACGAGGCCAAGGCCTTTGGGCTGGGCAGGGTGCTCGCACCACTGGCCGAGGATGGTGTCTTGATCGTCGGCTCGGGAAGCCTCACGCACAACCTGTATGAGTTCCGTCCAGGCGAGATCCAGGCCGCTGACTACGTCCAGGTGTTTGCTGCCTGGGTCCGTCAAGCAGTGCGCGATGGCGATACGACGCGCCTGTGCCAGGCCCTCGCGTTGGCCCCTCACGCAGCCCGCGCGCATCCCACGATCGAGCACTTCCTGCCGCTCCTGGTGGCTGCGGGCGCCGCGTTCGCGCCTCGCCCGGTCACCGTCCTCCAGGGTGGGGTTCGACACGGCATGCTGGCGATGGAGTCGTATGCGTTCGGTCGGCAGTTCGAGCTCAACGTGGAGGCGACTGGGGCGAGAGCTGGCGCGTGAAACACGCCTTGCCTATCATGGCAGGTTTGACACCCTACCGGCCGTCTGCTTCATCGGATCGGCTCGACCTTTCCCATGAATATCGTCTTCCATGGCCTCAACGCAGCGATTTTTCGCGACGGCATCGAGCCGCTGCTCACCGCTCGTCACTCGATTGCCGTACTGCCTGACGTACTGAGCACCGATGAGGCGAGGCGCCTTTATCAATCGGCCGACGTCATCGTCGGCATCAAGCTCGATGAGACCCTGCCGCCGCTGAACAAGCTGCGGCTCTTTCAGGCCCCCGCTGCAGGCACCGACGCGATCGACTGCAATCTTCTGCCGAGCGGTGCGGTGCTCTGCAATGCCTTCGGTCATGAGATTCCGATTGCTGAGTATGTGATGGCGGCCTTGCTCGAGCGGCATGTGCCGCTCTCCGATGCCGACAACCGATTGCGAAAGGGCGATTGGCATTACTGGGCTGGACGCCCGACCGGACTGCGCACCGAGCTGAGTCAGCAGTCGATTGGTCTGCTTGGCTTTGGCCACATTGGCAAAGCGATCGCCACGCTCGCCAAGGCCTTCGGGATGC
>CAZAVT010000028.1:13752-16718 GCA_964488395.1 uncultured Burkholderiaceae bacterium
GCATGTCCGCGACATCGTCGAGCGCTTGGACCCCGCCAAGGCCTTCGGGATGCGAGTGGTCGTTGCGAACCGAACCCAGATTTCGACCGGATCCTTTGTCGATCAGAGTTTCGGTCTCGATGGGCTGGTGCCCTTTATGGCATCGGCCGATGCGATCGTGGTCTGCCTGCCCCACACCCCCGAGACCACCGGTATCGTCAATCGCGACGCCTTGGCCGCGATGCGTCGACACGCGGTCATTCTCAACGTCGGTCGCGGGCCGGTCATCGATGAGGCGGCACTTTTCGAGGCGCTGCAACATCAGTGGATCGCTGGCGCAGTGATCGATACCTGGTATCAGTATCCGAGCCCGACTCATCCGACACCGTTGCCGTCGCGCTATCCGTTTGAAACCTTGCCCAATGTCACGATGACTCCCCATATGTCAGGCTGGACCCGGGGAACCATTGAACGACGCCGACGGACAGTTGCCGACAACATCAACCGATTGACAGCGGCCGACCCGCTCATGAACCAGGTCTACGCGGCCTAGCGGCGTGATCGGCCTCGCCAAGGATCAACCCATGACTCTCGCCCCATCCTTGAACAGCACCTTGCTTGCCGTCACGAGGCGTATCGAGGAGCGTAGTCGAGCCCGTCGTGAGGCCTACCTGCGGGTGTTGGCCGCGGCGCGCAGGCCGGGGCCCTCCAACGCGGCACATGCCTACGCCGCGATGCCCGCTCAGGATAAGCTCGTCTTACGCCAGGAGCGACGTCCCAATCTCGGTGTGATCACGGCCTACAACGACATGCTGTCGGCCCACCAGCCCTACGAGAACTATCCCACGCTCATTCGTGCAGCGGCCCGCGCCGCGGGCGCGACCGCACAAGTCGCTGGCGGCGTCCCCGCCATGTGCGACGGCGTGACGCAAGGCGAAGACGGCATGGAACTGTCCCTGTTCTCGCGTGATGTCATTGCCATGGCCACCGCCGTGGGTCTGTCGCACAATGTCTTCGACGCGGCCCTGTTTCTCGGGGTTTGTGACAAGATCGTGCCGGGCCTATTCATCGGCGCGCTGCAGTTTGGACATCTGCCAGCGATGTTTGTCCCGGCGGGCCCCATGACCTCTGGCTTGTCAAACGACGACAAGTCAAAGATCCGTCAGCAGTACGCGCAAGGTCTGGTCAGCCGAGAGGCGCTGCTCGATGCCGAGCAGCAGGCCTACCACAGCCCTGGGACTTGCACGTTCTATGGCACGGCCAATTCCAACCAGATGCTGATGGAGATCATGGGTCTGCACTTGCCCGGATCATCCTTCGTCAATCCCAATACCCCATTGCGTGAGGCTCTGACCCGTGCGGCCGTGGAGCGCACGGTCGCTCTGTGCCAGGCGCGCAGCAACCCCTTGGGTATCGGGTATCAAATCGATGCCCAGGTGATCGCCAATGGCATGGTGGGCCTGCTCGCCACAGGGGGCTCCACCAATCACACCATGCATCTGGTCGCGATGGCACGGGCTGCTGGTTGGGTGATCAACTGGGATGATTTTTCCGATCTCTCCGCTGCAGTGCCCCTGCTGGCCCGGGTGTATCCCAACGGCAGCGCCGATGTGAACCACTTTCATGCCGCAGGGGGCATGGGTTACCTGATCGGGCAGTTGCTCGGTGCAGGGCTTTTGCACCACGCTGTCCAGACGGTCATGGGCCGTGGTTTGCATCGTTATCTAGTGGAGCCCTGGTTGAACCAAGGCCGACTCGATTGGCGTCCCGCGCCCATGGCGTCTTCCGATCCGGAGGTGCTGCGACCGGTGAGCGCGCCTTTCAGCGAGGACGGTGGGTTGCGCCTTCTCAAAGGCAATATCGGTCGCGCAGTGGTGAAGGTATCGGCCGTCAAGCCCGAGCACCAGGTCGTTCGCGCGCCTGCGGTCGTCGTGACGGATCAGAAGCAGCTCGCGCAACGCTATAAAGACGGCTTGCTCGAGCGCGATTTCGTGGCGGTCGTGCGCAACCAGGGCCCGCAGGCCAATGGCATGCCCGAGCTGCACAAGCTCACCCCTTTGTTGGGCGTGCTTCTGGACAAGGGCTTCAAGGTGGCCCTGGTCACGGACGGGCGCATGTCGGGCGCGTCGGGCAAGGTGCCTGCCGCGATACACGTCACCCCAGAGGCCGTCGATGGTGGCGCGATTGCCAGGATTCAGGAGGGTGACCTGATTCGACTCGATTGTTTGAAGCAGGAGTTGGTCGTGGAAGTCAGCGATGACGAGCTTGCAAAGCGCGTCGTTCCGGTGACCGACTTGTCCGCCTATCAACGGGGCACCGGGCGTGATCTGTTTGCGCTCTTTCGCCAACAGGCCACCTCGGCAGAGGACGGTGCATCGCCCTTGTTGGGCCATTTTTGAATCGTCGCGGAAACCGGATTCGCCAGCTTGATCGTCGGCGAGCGGTTGGATCCAAGGGTAAACGCGGGGCAGTGCTTCGTCGGATACTCTTTACGATGGCGCAGTTTGCAAGTTCGACAACCGAAGTGATCTTTCGGGGCGGTGTTCGATCATGCCGTCCCCATGAGGTGTCCTGCAGTGTCCAAGCCCCGCGTTCTGACCATGCCGAAGGTGCATCCCCTCTACCTGCAGGCCCTGGCTGATCACTATGAGTTGCACGCCTTTGAACCCGAGTCGGGTCTGGCGGCCCTTGAGGCCGTCGCGCCCGAAGTCCTTGGGCTGGCCGGCGCAGGCGAGTCCGTGATCCCCGCCACGCTGATCGAGCGCCTGCCAGCGCTCAAGGTGATTTCAATCTTTGGCGTGGGCTATGACGGCGTCGACGTTGCTGCGGCGGTGCGTCAGGGCGTGCCCGTGACACACACGCCGGAGGTGCTGACGGACGATGTGGCCGATCTGGCCCTGGGTCTGGTGCTGTCGGTCGCGCGGCAGATTCCACTTGCCGATCAGCACGTGCGCCAGGGGCGCTGGCCGCGAGGCCCACTGCCGCTG
>CAZAVT010000029.1:0-2278 GCA_964488395.1 uncultured Burkholderiaceae bacterium
GTGAGCGGCTGCATCAGGATTTCGTCGATAAGGTCGAGAACCGACGAGGCTTCTCGGCGGCCCAGATGCGTGCAGCGCTTGATCAGGTGGCGCTCTGCCGGGTGGAGTTTGAGGCTGTGTTTGATCGCGTCGATGCGGTGATGACCCTCAGTGCGCCTGGCGAGGCAACGCCGGGCCTCGCTTCGCAGGGCCTTGCCACCTTCAATCGGATGTTTACGGCTCTAGGCGTGCCCTGCGTCAATCTGCCTGGCATGACCGGTGACGATGGCCTGCCGATCGGTATCCAGTTGATTCAGCGCCGCTATGAGGATCAGCGCCTTCTCGAGCTCGCCCAGGCGCTGTCACCGCTTCTCATCGAAGGTGGGGTGAGTCTTTGAGTGCGACCGCGCAGCAACGCGTCGCTGAGGAGCAAGGCCCACTACAGGTCGGTCTGCTCATGTTCACCGACATGCTGCTGCTTGACTATGTCGGTCCCTGGGAGGTTCTGACCAGCTTGCCAGCGGGGTACGCACGCGTTTACCGCTTGTCCGATCGCCTCGAACCGGTCATTGCAGCCAAGGGCTTTGCCGTCCAGCCCGACACGCTGTTGGACCAATGTCCGCCGCTCGATGTGCTCTGCATTCCCGGCGGCCCGGGCGTGACAGCGCTCTTTGACGATGAGCGTGTGCTTCATTTCGTCCGCTCTCAGGCCCAACGCGCCCGCTTCGTGGGTTCGGTCTGCACCGGATCGCTGCTCCTTGGGGCGGCCGGATTGCTGCAGGGTCGACGCGCGGCCTGCCATTGGTTGTCGCTGCCCTTGCTTGAGGCGTTTGGTGCGACGCCCGACGCTTCTCGCATCGTGAGGGATGGCAGATTCGTGACTGGAGGCGGTGTCACGGCAGGGATCGATTTTGCGTTGTACCTGGTCGCCGAGATCTGGGGTCAGTCCCTAGCCGAGTCGATTCAGCTGGCCATCGAATACGATCCTCAACCTCCTTTTGAATCGGGCTCGCCGAGATCGGCGTCGGCCGCGCAGGTCGATCAGGCCCGGCAAGCGAGTGCGGCACTACAGGCTCAGCGCGAGCAGCGGGTCCGCCAGGCTGCGGCGCGCCTGCTTGATGTGTCGCCCTGAGGCCTATCAATCACTGGAGCCATCAGATTCATGATCATCGATTACCGCGCCTACACCCTGCACTCGGGCACCGTT
This sequence comes from uncultured Burkholderiaceae bacterium, assembly GCA_964488395.1. Classification (GTDB taxonomy): domain Bacteria; phylum Pseudomonadota; class Gammaproteobacteria; order Burkholderiales; family Burkholderiaceae_E; genus SYIM01. The sequence goes on from CAZAVT010000029.1 coordinate 1,187, forward strand.
GCTGCCTTCATGGAGTTATTCGAGAAGGAAGGTCTCGAACCTCAGATCCGCATCTGTGGCAATTTTCTCGGGCTGTATCGCACCGAGGTCGGTCCGATCAACCAGATCATCATGATGTTCGCCTACGAGGATCTGAATGAGCGCCAACGTCGTCGTGACGCGCTGTTCAAGGACCCCGCCTTTCTGGCCTATCTCGCGAAGGTGCGGCCCTTCCTGCGTGACCAGGAAGTGCGTCTACTCGTACCCTCGCGCGTCAATCCGCCAGTGGGTGATCTGCAGTTCGGACCTTGAGCGCGCTGTTCACTCCGATCAGCCTGGGCGCAGGGCTGGTCCTGCCGAACCGGCTGGTGATGGCGCCTTGCACTCGCAATCGCTGCGAGTCCGACCTCTCGCCACCTCATGATGCGATCGAACACTACGCGCAGCGCGCTGACGCCGGACTCATCATCACCGAGGCAGTCCTGATCTGCGCTGAGGCGCAGGGTTACATCGATACGCCAGGGATCTTCCAGGAGAGGCACCGGCAAGCCTGGGCGAGGGTGGTTGACGCAGTGCACGACCGGGGCGGTCGCATTTTCGCGCAGCTTTGGCATACCGGGCGGATCAGTCACTCCTGGTTTACCGGGACGCAACCGGTGGCGCCTTCGGCGGTGCTCGATCGGGTCGAGCGCCGGCAGCAGGGCGTGAGCGGGCTCTTCCACGAGCAGCCCCGGGCGCTTTCTGAGACTGAGATCATGGGGCTGATTGATCAATTCGAGCATGCGGCCCGACTGGCGCAGGCGGCTGGATTCGACGGTGTGGAGATTCACGGCGCCAACGGCTATCTCATCGAACAGTTTCTGCGCTGCCACACCAACCGCCGGCTCGATCGATGGGGCGGTAGCCCGGCATCGCGGGCCCGCTTTGGCATTGAGGTGGTACATGCCTGTTTGCGGGTTTTTGGTCCTGGCCGGGTCGGATTGCGGCTCTCGCCCTCGGCCTATTTTGGCGACCTGCTGTGGAGCGAAGGCGATAACGAGGCCTACATCGCCTTGCTGGAGGCGCTGGCGCCGCTGAAGCTCGGCTATGTGCATACGGGGATCAACGAGGATC
>CAZAVT010000029.1:2288-3366 GCA_964488395.1 uncultured Burkholderiaceae bacterium
TGAGCGCGACCGCTTTCCTGCGCGCGCACTGGCCGCATGTGGTGATCGCCAACGGTGGTTATTCGATCGAGTCGGCTGGTGAAGCTCTGCGCAGCGGGCAGGCGGATCTCGTATCGCTGGGCCGGCTCTTTCTCGCCAACCCAGACCTGGTCCGCAAGGCCCGCGAGGGGGCGCCCCTGTGCCCCTATTCACCCGCGGTGAGGCTGCCGCCGACTTACTCGCGCCCGCCGGTCGGGGCCGCGAGCGAGTCGTCTGGCCGTGTCCGTCCGGTATGATCGAAAAAAATATCGAAGCGTTTAAACCGTGGCATGGCTGAGCCGTCCCATCGCGCGGCAGCGACGGCAGGGAGCAGGGTCGTGAATCAAAGGTGCTGGGTTGGGTTGCGGTGGGCCTTGAGCCTTTCCGTTGGTGGCATGCTGGCCGCAGTATTGGGCGGTGCGTCTCAGGTACGAGCCCAGGAGATCAATTGGCCCGTCAAGCCGGTACGCTTGGTCGTGCCCTTTGCGCCGGGCGGCGGTTCGGATATCAAGGGGCGTGTACTGGCCGAGCAGCTGAGCCGGCACTTTGGGCAGCGCTTCATTGTCGAAAATCGTGCAGGGATGGCGGGTTCACTGGGGGCGGCGTCTGTCGCCAAGGCGCCACCGGATGGCTATTCGCTGCTCTACACAACGCCTGGTCCGCAGATCACCAACCCCTTCCTCTACAAGGATCTGCCCTACGATGCCGAGAAGGAGCTGGCGCCGGTCATCTTTCTGTTCCGCATTCCAAATGTCCTTGTGATCAATCCCAAGCTGCCCGTTCATTCGATCAAGGAGTTGATCGACTATGCCCGGGCCAACCCGAGCCGGATGAATTTCGCAAGCACCGGCAGTGGCTCATCGAGTCATCTGGCCGGTGAGCTTTTCAAGGCGTTGACCAAAGTCGACATGACCCACGTGGCCTATCGGGGCAGTGGCCCGGCGGGGGTCGCTCTGCAAGGCGGTGAGGTGCAGATGACCATCGACTCGATTGCGGCCTTTCACCCGCAATACTCGAGCGGCCGACTTCGTGTGCTCGGCGTTTCGACCCTCCAAAGGAT
>CAZAVT010000029.1:3376-13029 GCA_964488395.1 uncultured Burkholderiaceae bacterium
GCCGAAACAATCCCTGGCTTTGAGGCCTCCTCCATGGCCTACATCACGATCACCGGCGGTACGCCCGCGCCCATCGTGGCGAGGCTCAACCAGGCCCTGAACCAGATCATTCGCATGCCCGATGTGATCGAACGGTTTGCCAGTGATCACGTGGTGCCGGTCGGTGGAGGGCCTGAGGTGCTCGATGCCGCGATTCGGGAAGAGCGCGCCAAATGGAAGCGCATCATCGAATTGACCGGGACGACGGCTGAATGATGCCGGGGCGTCTGCAGGACAAGGTCGCGGTGATCCTCGGAGCCGGGTCGTCAGCCCCTGGGATGGGTATTGGGCGGACCAACGCGGTGTTGTTCGCCGAAGAGGGGGCCCGGCTCTTCCTGGTGGACCGGGATGCGCAGTCGCTCGCCGAGACCGAGCGTATGGTGCGTGCGCTGGGGGTTGCGAGTGCCTGTACCTTGGCGGACGCGTCGGACTACAGCGACCAACAGCGGGTGATGAACGAGTGCGTCGCTCATTTTGGTCGCATCGATATCGTTCAGAACAACATCGGTCGCGGCGGTGGCGGTGGGCCGCTCGAGATCAGTGCTGAGGAGTGGCAGGCGACGCTGTCACTCAACCTGAACGCAGCCTTCTACGCGGCCAAGGCCGCGCTGCCGATCATGCTCGCGCAAGGCCATGGCGTGTTCGTTCATATCGGTAGCGTGGCGGGGATTCGTTATTCGGGGACCAGTGCGCTCGCCTATCAGACCGCCAAGGCTGGTCTGATCGCGCTCAGCCGGGGCGTTGCGCTCGAATTCGCCGCGCGGGGGATTCGCTCCAATTGCGTTCTGCCAGGGCATGTGGATACACCCGAGATCACCGCACGCCTCGCCCGTCGCTTTGGGCCCGAGCGGGTGGATGAACTGATGAGTCGGCGAGCCCAGTCCTCGCCGCAGGGGTTCAGTGCGAGCACTCGCGACGTAGCCTACGCAGCGCTCTACCTGGCGAGCGATGAATCCCGGCATGTCACGGGGACCGAGCTGATCATCGATGGCGGCAAGTCCCAGCGTTGCGGCCAGCCCTACATGCCCGGGAGCTGAGCCTTGTTCGAAGAGGCTTTGCCGGATACGTTGCCGCACTGGCTGGCTGCGCGAGCGCGGCTTCAGCCGGACGCAGCGGCGTTGGAAGTCTCGGGCGATCGCCTGACCTGGCGAGCGCTTGAGCAGAGAAGCCTCGAGCTGGCGGGTGGTCTGCACGCCCTCGGCGTGCGCGCGGGTGACCATGTCGGTGTGCTGGCCGGTAATTCGTTGGCTTGGGTCGCTACCTGGCACGCGGCCGCTTATCTCGGCGCGGTGATTGTTTCCCTCAATACCCGCTGGAAGGATGACGAGCTCAACTGGGCGATCGATCACGCTGACGTCAGTGTGCTGGTCTTCGACCACCGAGTTCTGAGCGCGGGTCTGCTTGAGCGAGTCAGCCGCTTGCGGACCGAATGGCTCAAGGTGCGGCACTATCTGCAGGCCAGTGGTGACGTGCCCTCCTGGGCTAAGGCCTTTGACTCGGTGAGGGGTGTGCCTCCTGCCTGCGCGGCGACCGCGCAATCGGTGACCTTGATCCAGTTCACATCGGGGAGCACCGCGCGTCCCAAGGGTGTGATGCTGACCCAGGCAGGCATGCTCGCCAACGCGCGAGGCAGTGCCCAAGCGATCGGCATGCGCAGCAGCGATCGCTATTTCAGCCCGAGACCGTTTTTCCATGTCGCAGGCAGTACCGGAGGGATCCTGCGAACGCTGGTGACCGGAGCCTGCCTGGTGACCACACCCGCTTTTGACGAGGCCGAGGCGGTCGGGATCCTTCGAGATCAGCCCTGCGATCTGGTTGCTGGCAATGAAGCGATGTTGCTCAAGCTGATTGAGTCATTGGGCGACACCGGGATCACTCGACTACGGGGTGGACAGGCTGCAGCGGGTCCCGAGGTGCAGCGGCAGCTGCATGATCGCCTTGGGATTCGGGGCATGTGTTGTTCCTATGGCTTGTCGGAGGCCTCACCGGGCGTGGCGTTTGCCCGTTGGAACGATCCTCTCGATGAGCGGATCGCGGGCAAGATGTGGCCGCTCCCTGGGGTCGAATTGCGGATCCGCGACCCCGAATCGGGCGCGGACCTCCGCCCAGGCCAGTCGGGTGAGATTCTCGTGCGTGGGCCCAGCGTGATGGTTGGTTACTACAAGATGCCCGAGGCAAGCGCCGCTGCCTTGAGCCCTGAGGGCTGGCTTGCCACGGGAGACCTCGGCGTGCTCGATGCTTCGGGCCAGTTGCGTTTCATCGGCCGTTTGAAGGACATCATCCGCGTGGGCGGCGAAAACCTCGCCCCTGCTGAAGTCGAGGATTTGTTGCTGAGGCACCCGGCGGTGGCGGCCAGTCAGGTCGTTGGCGTGCCCGACATACGCCTTGGGGAGTTGCCCGTCGCCTTTGTTGCGTTGAAGCCGGGCCAGTCCTGCCAACCGCACGAATTGATTGCCTGGGTCCGGGAGCGCATTGCCGGCTTCAAGGTTCCTCGTCGTGTGGTTTTGGTTCCCGGTTTTGATGATGTGATGACCGGCAGTGGCAAGCCCCGCAAGGATCTGCTCCGTGCGCGGGCGATTGCAGCTATGGATTCATCATCGGGTACCTGAGAGCCTCATGCCCCCCTGGGAGTTCACTCATGTCGGACAGCTACCGTTTTCTCAAGGTCTCGGTCGTCGAGCACGTTGCGACCGTTGTCATGGATCGGCCGCCGGTCAATGCGCAGGACGCTGGGCTTCGAAGCGAGATCATCGAGGCGTTTGACAGCTTCAATGACCGCGAGGATGTCCGGGTCGTCATCCTGACCGGCACGGGTCGATTTTTTTCGGCTGGCGCCGATGTCAAGCAGCGCGCAGGGTCGGTGAACAAGGCGGGCGACTACTGGCGGATCAATCGGCTGGCGCGCGAATACACCAACGCCATCCGGGAATGCGAAAAGCCCGTGATCGCTGCCGTCAATGGGTACGCCCTGGGGGCGGGGTTCGGTCTCATGGCAGCTTGCGACATCATGATTGCCTCCGAGGACTCCATTTTCGGGATGCCGGAGGTCGATGTCGGCCTCGCGGGGGGCGCCGCCATGTTGCAGAGACTGTTCGGCCGGTCATGGTCCCGATACCTGCTCTACACCGCATCCCGTATTCCGGCGTCCGAGTTGTACCGTCTGGGAGTTCTGGTCGCCTGTGTGCCGCCAGATCAGCTGATGCCAGAGGCGCATCGTATCGCCACGGTGATCGCTCAGAAGAGCCCTTTGGCGATCCAGTACGCGAAGCAGTCGATGACGGTTTGCGAGCAGATGCCGCAAAGGGATGGTTACCGCTTTGAACAGGGGTTGACCGTGAAGCTTTCCCGGACCGAGGATGCCCGCGAGGCGCAGCGTGCCTTTGCCGAGAAGCGCAAGCCGGTTTTCAAAGGCCGCTGAGCCCGGCCGCCACGTTGCGTCTTCAGCGGACCTTGATGGGGCCGCTGACCTCGAGGATCTTCTTGCCGTCGGTCTCAACCGAGGCTCGCGAGGCAATCGGCTTGCGCGCCTTGTCGAAGATCAGGCAATCCTCGGAGACGCGCTTGCTCCACATCTCGGCCTCGATCACGGTTTCGATTTGGCAAAACTCAAGCCCAGCCTTGGTTTCGGTGGCGCGAAGCCAGAGCAGTCCGACGGCGGCCAGCTTGTTCTCTTTCGTGACGGCTGTCAGCTTGCCGACATTCACGGCTTCACCCAAGGTCAGTCGGACGGGAATCGCCAACCACTCATAGTGGGTGGTCGAGTCATCGTCCAGATCGATCATGTAGGCCTGTTGGCCGCTTTTCGGGTCGAAGAGATTGAGTTGGGCGGTGTCGAATTTCTCGTCGCCGAACATGAGCAGTCCGGTCGACTGAACGCCGATCCATTCCCGATCGAAGCGATTTGTCCGACTGCCGGGCTTCTGAGTCCCCGAAACCACCGCCTTGACCGCTCCGGTGGGGCCGTCGGCCTTCCCCGTCGCGAGAAATTCGACGCTGCGGCTGAAATTCTCCGTGTAAGCCGGCGGCATGTAAGGGGCGACGTCGACGGTCGATGCCGTTTGAGCGAAGGCGAAGGCCGGTAGCAGCAGAGCGTAGGCGGCCAGACGGGCCGGCAGTCGATGGGGAATCTTCATGAGGGTCGAGGCTCCGCGTTGGGGCGAGGGTCTTGGAGAAGCCGCTGGATTCTGGCATGTGCCGGCCGACAGAGTAAAAAGGCTGGAGATTTCCGCCCGATACGGCGGGTGCTGGTGATTGCCCAGCAGATCAATTGCATGATTGTGGCAAGCGCTTAGGCTCCGCTAGACTGATCGGTTCATTCAAGAATCGCGGGGTCATCGATGCAGACTCGAACCGTGCTCGAGGAAGGCATTGGCCTTCTGGGGGCCTTGCTGGGGGATGAGACGCTCGCGCTCGATGAGGCTGGCATGTGCTCGCTGTCCCACCAGGACGGATTCGTGACGATGCTCATCGCCGAGCCCGCATCCGGCATGCTGCTCCTGTCGGCCCAGTTGCTGGAGCTTCCGCCGAGCGGTCGCGAGGCACTCCTAGCCAAGCTGCTGCGGCTCAACTTCCTGGGCATGGAGACCGGCGGCGCCGCGCTTGCGATCGACGAGGATGAGCGTCACGTCTATCTTTGTCACAGCGTCCCCCTCCAGCGGGTCGATGCCAAGGCCCTGGCAGCGGTGATCGGCAATTTCATCGATGTCGCGGCAGGCTTGCGTCCGCAACTGTTGTCGGGGCCTGGCGCGGCACCACCCGAACCCTCTGGGAGCGCTCCTGAGACCGATCCCGGGCCGGCCTCTTTGCGACAGGGCGGCGGCTGGATCGCTGGCTGAGGCGAGGCAGGCGGATCATGTCCATCAATCCCTCTCAGGCTGCCCGATTCCACCATGATCTGCTGCTCAATCAGCACTCGTTGGAAAACCTCGCCCGTGCTCGCGGCCCAGGGGTCTCCTACACGAGGGATTTTGCTGAGTACAGTGCAGGTAAGAAGACGCTCAAGATCCTCTCCTACATCACGGTCGTGCCTCTGGTGATCGATGCGATTCGGGGCAAGTTCCAGCGTCGCCTCACCCTGAGTGGCAGAGAGCTTCCCGCCGCGATCGATACGGGCATCAACCGAACCGACTGGAAAAGGATCCGCTCTGCCGCTCATCAACCAAACCTCGCCCGCGCTGGTGAGGCGCGAGAGCAGCAATTGCGTAGCATTGCGATCAAGCTGATCGCTGCGACCGGGCAGGACCACGGCGGGCTAAAGACGGCCCTGCGCAATCCCGACATTCCGACGGTCGACCTGGTGGAGCTCGCCGTGAACTGCGCCCATGACAGGACTGGCGACTACCGACAGGCGGTTTTCGATACGCTACGCAGCGACCTTCAATCCGACCACGCGACCACGGACCGCAGTCAGCGGTTCGAGGCGATGCGCCAGCAGTATCTGGCTGAAGGCTCGCCCGCAGCTCGGATCGGACCGGTACAGAAGCTTGCGAGCGCTAAGAGCGGTCTGGGCATCGAGGCTTCGCTCGGACCCGACGAGCTCGCCGCCCTGAAAAAGCTTAAGATCGAGGCCGAGCACTTCGATCAGCTGCGACCACTCATCGCGACCCTCATCGACATGCCAAAGGGCAGCGCCGCTGAGCGGGCCGCTTGGCTCAAGTCGCTGGTCGAGACGCGCAAGGATGCGGTGCGTCTGCTCTGCGCGTTGCCGGACTTGCTGGCCGCACAGGGCGATGCCGCTCCGGCGTCCATGAAGGCGATGGTTGAGAATGACCTGCCACTGATCCATGCCTTGCGGGATGCATTGGGGATCCCGGAGTCCAAGAAAGGTGGCGCCAGTGCCGCCCAATGGGGCAAGGGTTTTCTCGGTAAAGTCGCATCCGTCGGGCAGCAGCTGACCCTCAAAACGAACATCACGGCCATTGATGTCGCCATCAAGAAAAACGTGATGGACGAACCTCGCGCGGTGGCGCTGGCCGATGCGATCGAGCAGACCTTCATCCAGACCTATGATTTCAGCGCTTACACCTCGCAGCTGGGTGACATGGTGAAAGACCTGCCGCCCGATCTTGAGGACCTCTTCAAGAACGTGATCCAGCGGTATTTCCAGGAGCAGACGCCCGCCGATAAGAAAGCGATGCTGACCTCGCTCTACCGGCATGGCAACAGCCCGGAGCCGATGGATCACTTGGTGGCCCTCCTGAAGGGAGCGGGTCCCTTTCTGCAGAAGATGGTTCAGCAGATGGGTGGCAACGTCTCCAACCCTGAACTCGCCGAAGCCTTGCAGCAGCTCAAGGAGAATCTCAATCCGATCGATGATGAGGAGCGGCTCGTTCTTCTGCATCAGGTCGTGACGCGCGTCGGTGATCAGGGGGCACGCCTCCAGGGCGTGAAGGTACTGAGTTCGGCGTCGGTGGCTGAAACGGTGGCGGTCACCTTGGTGACCCCTGGCGCTGCAGGTGAGCCTGATCGGTCCCGAGAGGTGATCATCAAACTGTTACGCCCAGGGATCGAAAGTCGTGCCGGTCGCGAGCGCGCGTTTTTCGACCGTGTGGCCCAGGAGCGCAAGGCCGCCAATCCCGACGATGCGATGGCCAAGACCATGGGCTCGATTGCCGACCAGATCGAGAGCGAGCTCGATTTGCGCATGGAGGCTCGGCAGATTGACGCTGCGCAGGTCTATCAGGGCCGCGCCGAGGCCGCGGACGGCCTGGTGCAGACGATGCGGATGAGCCCAGAGTTCAAGCCCGAGGCCGAGTTCCTGATTCTCGACCGGATGCCCGGGCGCAGCGTCAAATCCTTCATCGCCGAGGCCAATTCGGCGGCCTTTGATCCGGCAACTCCGCCCGAGCGCCTCGCCGAGCTTGAAGCGCAGTCCGAGGCTCTCTGCAATCGCCTTGCGACACTGGGTTCGATGTGGCTTTCAGAGTCGGTGTACGGCAGCGGCTTTTTTCATGGTGACCTGCATGCTGGCAACCTGATGGTGGATTGCGCCGAGGCCGACCGCGTGACGCTAGGCCTGATCGACTTTGGCAATGCCGCCACGCTGGACGCTCACGAGCGGCGCAACTTTCTGCGCCTGCAGTCGGCGGTGATTAAGGGGCATCCGGAGCGGGCGACTGATGCCTTGCGCGAACTGCTTCCTGCGGGTTCGCGGCCACGGCTGGACGCGGTTCGTGAGCAACTGGTCTTGAACCTCAAGGGACTGATGGCGCGCGATTGGGTCGACCTGCCCGTCGGCGACGTGCTGAGCGAGTTTTTGAGTGCGGGTAATCGGCTGGGGCTTGAGATCCCGGGGCTGATCCTGCAGATCGGCCGCTCCCAGGGCATGCTCGATCGGACCTTTGACGATGCGCACAAGGCGCTCAAGGCGCTCGTCCAGCGCCGTGACCCGACAGCCGAGCCCCCTGTGTCGAAACATGCGTTGAGCGATTCGATCGATGCGGCCGTCGTGGGTAGCAAGCGGCGATTCATGGGGACGGCCGGTTATGGATTTGGTCTCGCGGTCGTTCGTTCAGGCGACAGGACGGCAATGGCTCGATATTTTCAGGAGCATCCTGTTGGCCGGCAGGTCTTAGAGCAATACCGCACCGATGTGTCTGCTCGGCAAGTGCGCGAGACAGCTCGTGAAGAGCGGCTGGCCGAGGCGCAGGTCAATAGCAGGCTGAACTTCGGACACGTTGTCAGCGAACTGAAGGGTCGCTTCCCGAACCTACAGGCCTATGTCGACCCCGACAGTACCGAACAGCGGCAATTCCTGGCGGAATTGCCCGCTGGGCTCAGCGATGCCAATACCGTGTTGTCCTTCTTCGCCGCCATACAAGGGGCGGATGGCATGAAGCAACAGGTGCTGGGGAAGCGGTTCGAAGGCCTGCTGCGGCATCTCGGGCTCGGCGATGCCTTCGACGGCTGGGCGGCTGAACAAGACAAGATCAAGGCCAATTGGAGTCCTGAACCCGAGATCCAATTTCCTGACTTCATCACGCCTGTGCTCGATCATGAGCGCAGCCAATGGCAGGCGCGCGTTGGACAAGAGCGGGTCGGACAAGCGGGAGAGCGGGCTCACAGAGAGCTCGATCAGCCCGTCGGAGATGCCGCGCAGAGCCTCGGCCCTGTCAACCTGATCGCTAGCGGCGTGGGGCTGCTGCCCGGGCGGATCGAAGCGATCGGCGAGCTCGAGCCCCAGCCGATCTGATTCAGCTCCGATACGACGGATCCTCGCGCTCCAGCATTCGGATCAGCGCGGTCCAGGCCTTGGTCACTGACTGCCGGCTGGGGCGCTCGAAAGACTTGGCCACCTGGAGGGCCACCTCGCGCGAGGGCCGGATGATGGCGGCGCCGCTGCTCTGAATCCGGACCTGCAGCTGACAAGCCCGTTCGAGGTAATACATCAGGTCAAAGCTGTGAGGCACGCTGGGGCCTGCCACCAGCAAGCCGTGATTGCGCAGCAGCATGACCTGCTTGTCACCCAAAGAGCGCTGCAGAGAATGCCTCTCCTCGTCGGTGAAATGAACGCCCATGTAGTCGTGATAGGCGATGCGATCAGTGAAACGCATGGAGTGCTGATTGAGCGGCAGTAGCCCCTCTTCTTGGCAGGATACGGTGATGCCATCGGCGGTATGGGTGTGCATCACGCAGCCAACATCAGGCCGTGCGCCATGGACCGCGCTATGAATGGTAAAGCCGCCGGGATTGATGCCCAGGCCCGTGCTGTCCTCCAGCACTTGGCCGTTGAGATCGACCTTGACCAGCGTGGAGGCCGTGATCTCCTCAAACAGCATGCCGTGGGCATTGATGAGGAACTGGTCATGATGGCCTGGTACCCGGGACGAGATATGGGTGTAAATCAGGTCGGTGATCTTGAGGTGGGCGAATAATCGGTAGCAGGCGGCGAGCTCCACTCGCGCTTGCCATTCCGCCTCGGAAAAATGGCCTGCGTGCGAGGGACGCTCCGCGGGCGCGATGCCCAGGTTGTGCAGGCCGGCGTCGCGGCGCAACTGATGGCTCGGGATCGGATCGTTCATCGATGGCTCCTCGGGTCTCAAAGCCTTAGCTGTTGGCAACTGCCACCTGGGTGGGCGAGGGCAGAGCAACACCTGTCTCCTCGAGCAGGCGGCCGCAGGGCTCGCCGGTGATCGTAGTTCGGTACATGAGACGGTGCTCGCGCTTGTCGTAGTCCTGAACGGCGATGTGCAGCAGGCAACGGTTGTCCCACATCAGCAGATCGCCCACCCGCCAGCTGTGCCGGTAGACGAACTGTGGGTTCACGCTGACCTGTTTGAGGTGGGAAAGGAGCCCTGCGCTCTCGTCGACCGTCATGCCGACAATCCGACTGGAAAGGGACGGACTGACGTAAAGCGCGGGTCGTCCGGTCTCCGGGTGGATACGAACCATGGGCTGGGCGACGGGAGGATTGGCCGCCCGCATTTCCATCATCTTGGCCACGTCGAGCGACTTGAAGTCTGCCCGCCCCGAAAATAGTTCATGAACGGTCTCGAGCGGCTCGATAACCTTGCGAAGGGTTGGCGACAAGGCTTCGTAGGCCAGATACTGATTGGCAAACATCGTATCGCCGCCGACCGACGGAAGCTTTTGCGCGTGCAGCATCGACGCCGTGG